>PLNY01000445.1 GCA_003141915.1 Anaerolineae bacterium
ATTTGTTTGATTACGCAGCCCTTGTGTATCCGGATTCCACTCGCGCAGAGGCGCGGTTTTCGGAACGAAAGCGGTAAGGGAAACACCGCCTTTATTATCGCCCTGGCTGTTCGTCGCCAATTTGCTGAATTCATCGAAGGTTAAAGAATACAAGGAAACTGTGGCTGAATCCAGATTGGTGTAGTCGAAGAAAATATCCTGTGAGCCTTTGGCGCGATACACCAGCGGCGTCCATGGTACGGCCAACTGTGCGTAAGGATCTTCGTCCGCAGTTTTGAAGGTAAACGAATCTTCGCCGTCAATGGTGTTGCCGTAAATATCCGCCATGCCGGGCAAAATATGCACTGTGTAATTTGTGCCAGCATCTAAACCATATGTATCGTAGGTATTATCATAATCATCGTAATACCACTGCAATTCAGTCTTCGGCGCGGGAGTAACAATCACTTTTCCCTTTAAACTATCCAAGCGCATGGGCGAAGCAAATTGAATGGAAAGCGAACCGTCGTAACTTGTCCCCACCGAGTTCGGTTCCGGCGTCACTTTGACGATACTCGGCAAAGGCACAGTGCTGAAATCTACCGAAAAGCCATCCTTTAACATTCCGCCGTCTTGTGCCTGCGCCGCGTTGGCGATCTGCAAATGATAATTGCTGGCAATTTGATAATGCGCATTTGGTTGGAGCGTCAACTCGGTGAAATCTTTATTCCAACTAAGACCAACGTTTACGGATTTTCCCGTCCCGCGATTAATGATGGTTGTCTCTTGAGCCACACTGTCAGCATTCATCGGTTGAAGGAATGTAATGATAAAAGCCTGATCCAGTAAAACATTCTTGACATTATCCAGCTTCGGATTTTGTCCTTTTTCATTCAAATCGAAATCCATGCCATTCTTCAAAGAAAAATGTCCGACGGCCGGTGTGCGCGTTGTAAATTGCGAAACATACGACTGGTCCAACGCGTCCCCGTTCGTATCTTTCAATCCGGCTCCCACGCGGATCGTGTAACGGATTCCGCTTAATAGGGCTGGGTCCGGTTGAAATACATACACCGACGAGTTGACCCATTGACCTTGTCCCTTCACCTGCGGCGAGAGTTCAATCGGCTGCGGCAAACTGCTTTGCTCTTCTTGAATCGTGATCGGCACAACGGGATGATTGAAGATCACGGTAATGTTTGTTGTCGAATCAACATCTTCAGCATCGGCAATCGGAAAGACCTGACCCACCTTCAAGCCCTCAACGGAGGTGAAATTCAACTGGATGTTTTCTTTGGGAGAAGTGCCGTCGAGTGCCGTAGCGGATGTCGAAAAGACTCCGAGATAGGTCGAAGCGGGTTCGAGTTTGGAGGTTGGAGTGAATTCAAAAGTCCGGGCGTTGCTCCAAGCCGATTGACCGGCGACCGGCTGATTGTCCGGGCCAAGAAGCGAAAAGGCCTTGCTCGTTTTCGTCTGATCCATGTCGCGGTCAAAGGTGATTTGAATCGTCGGCGATAAATTCAGCCTTTGTCCCGCGACTGGATTTTGCGCGATGACTTGCGGCCCAACCTGATTCGGTATCGCTTGCACCGATAGGTTTGCAGGCGATGGTGTGCCTGAAAATTTTGAAGCAGAAAGGACAATCGCAAACAATAGAACGACGCCAATCAACGCGATCAGTCTTAGATTCTTTTTCATGGGGCCCCGATCTTTTTATAAGGAACAGACTTCGATTTTGGTGCTCGTCTTAGCCAGTATGCCTTTTGTCGGTGAAGATGTCAAGTGGCGAAATCGCGNNAGACGATCTTTATTCCACCAACGCGCGCAAAGCCAGCATGTACGATTTCCATCCAAGTCCGCTGATCTTTCCCTTGCACACCGCGGAGATCAACGACTTCGACCTGAATTCTTCCCGCGCATAAACATTCGACAAATGAACCTCGATGACGGGAATCTTTATCGCGGCAATCGCGTCGCGCAATGCCACCGAGGTGTGCGTGAAACCGCCGGGATTAAAAACCACACCGTCCGCCCATGTGCGCGCATCCTGGAGCGCGTCAATCAACGCGCCTTCGTGATTCGACTGCCGGCATTTTACTTCCGCTCCCAGCGATTTTCCCAACTCGATCAGCTTCGCATTGATCTCATCCAGTGTCACGGAGCCATAGACATCCGGTTCACGCGTTCCAAGCAAATTTAAATTTGGGCCGTGTAATACAAGAATTTTCATCAGTCCTCCAACACACTTTCCAAATCGGTCACATTCACCAATTCGACTCTTCCAATTTCCGCAGGCAACGCAAAACGAATCGTGCCGCTTGATTTTTTCTTATCCACTCGCATGGCGCGGATGAGTTCCTCGCGCGGTAATTCTTTTGGGATTTGAATCGGCAGTCCCAGCACAGAAAGAGACTCTGCCACCGCATCAGACAGGCCCTTGGAGGCTACCGCTAAACGTTCTGCTAGTTTCGCCTCAGCCACCATTCCAATCGCCACGGCTTCGCCGTGCCGCAATTGGAAATGACTCACCAGCTCAACCGCGTGTCCAACCGTGTGACCCAAATTCAACGAGGCGCGCACTCCTTTTTCGTACGGATCTTCCTCGATTATTTTTATCTTCACCGCCATGGCTCGTCTGACAATTTCTTCAAGGTTGTCTTTGATCCAATCCAAACCGCGGCTACACAAATAAAACAATTCCGGATCTGAAATGATTCCATGCTTAACCACTTCCGCCAAGCCGGATATTAATTCTGTTTCCGGTAAAGTCTTCAACAAGCGCGGATCCGCCAAAACCATTTTCGGCGAATGGAAGGAGCCGATCAAGTTCTTGCCTTCGGGCAAGTCAAAGCCCGTCTTGCCGCCCAAAGATGAATCAACCATCGCAAGCAAAGTCGTCGGCACACCCACCCAATTGATCCCGCGCATGAACGTGGACGCTGCAAAGCCTGCCAGGTCGCCGGTCACACCGCCGCCCAACGCAATGACCGTGCTCTTGCGGTCCAATCCAATTTTCAACATGCCTTGCCACAATTTCATAACGGTATCGATATTTTTTGAATTTTCGCCCGCAGGAAAAGTGATCACATGAACATCAAAGCCAGCCGATGCGATTGACTTGAGCGCGCCTTCAGCATATAAACCTGCCACGGTCTCATCGGCGATGACTGCAACTGGATTCCCAAGTTTGCGTTCACGCATGAAACCGCCGAGAGAATTGAATCCGCCGGACCGAATCATCACATCATAGGAATTTCCATCCGCCGAACGGACACATAACAAATTCAGCTTTTGTTGAATCTCCAATGCAATTTGTTCAGGTGTCTTTTGAAATTCACGAATGGATGATCCAGACTGGCTGACACGAATCGTAAAAGAATCATAATGTCCTTTTCTTTGTTCAAGCAAAGTTCGCAACTTCTCTTCCAAATCACCACTTAGCAATGGACGCTGGCCTTGCTCTTTTCGTAAACGTTCGACCAAAGTTTCGGTCTTCGTTTCGAGAAAGACAACCTGTCCGCGTTCTTCCGCATAGCGGCGATTTTCTTCACGCAACAACGCGCCGCCGCCCAACGCAATCACACGCGGACTTTCATTCTCGACCCATTTCAATGTCTCCGTTTCCAAATCGCGGAATGCAGACTCGCCTTGCTCGTTCATGATTTGCGGAATGGTTTTGCCTGCAGATTTTTCTATTTCAAGATCAAGGTCAACGAACGGCAACCGCAATCTGTCCGCCAGCGCTTTGCCGACGGATGATTTTCCCGCTCCGGGCGGGCCGTAAAGAAAAATATGTTTCATC
>PLNY01000082.1:0-12151 GCA_003141915.1 Anaerolineae bacterium
AGATCGTCCAGCCAGAAACATAAACCAGTGAAGAGCGCCCAGCATGGCCACACAGAATAGAATAATAAAATGAAGACTAGGCGTTTACGTTCCAGCCGCGCATGCGTGTTGTCTGTGTTGATGAAGGATCGCACCGCAGTGTGCCAGAAAAGGTGGAAGTTGTAAGGCATAGAATCATAGCATTCTAGCGCGATCATTCCATGAATCGTTTAATGCCTTGTTAAATTTTCTATTTCTTTTTATTAACAAAACTGAGCTTAATCGCAAAGGCATGAGCAAGGGATGGGCAAACCCCCATCTGATTCGGAATAAAAGCTTTTCCCGCATTTACCCGAATTGTTTACCACTTCTTAACCGTCCGTTTTTGCGGCCTTAACATTATCTCAGTAAAATGGGGAAAATGTTATATGACTGAAAACATCCTGTTTATTTGCGGATCGCTCAATCAAACCACAATGATGCACAAGATCGCACAACAGTTGGAAGGGTATGACTGTTTTTTCACGCCCTATTATGCCGATGGAATGGAAGATTTTGCGGCTCGCGTGGGGTTGCTGAATTTCTGCGTTTTAGGCGGGCGCCATCTGCGGGAAACAAAAGCGTATCTTGCTGACAACCATTTGGCGTTGGATTATCGCGGCAAGAATCATGAATATGATTTAGTCGTTACTTGCAGCGATCTGATTATCCCGAATAACATTCGCGGAAAGCGATTGGTATTGGTTCAGGAAGGCATCACAGAGCCGGAAGGTCTCGTTTATCAACTCGTCAGACGATTTAAACTGCCTCGGTATCTGGCAAATACGGCTACAACAGGGCTTTCAGATGCATACGATGTTTTTTGCGTTGCATCCCACGGTTATCGCGAACACTTCATCAAAAAAGGTGCGAGACCTGAAAAGATAGCTGTATCAGGCATTCCAAACTTCGATAACCTGTCGAGTTCGCGCGAGAACGATTTTCCTATTCGCGATTATGTTCTCGTTGCAACCTCGCCACTGCGCGAAACGTTCCGCCCCGACGACCGAATTGCTTTTCTGCATCAATGCATTCGAATCGCGCATGGACGACCTTTAATCTTTAAGTTGCATCCCACTGAAAATNNGCGCGGGAATATCAATCCGATGATCGCTAATGCTTCAGCGGTTATTACGCAACAGTCCACTTGCACATTTGTGGCGATTGCGCTTGGCAAGGAGGTTTATACAAACTTGAACATCAATGAGCTAAAGCATTTGATGCCTATTCAAAATGGAGGGTTGTCTGCTCAAAAGATCTCGGAAATTTCGCGACGCTTGTTGCATACTCCCATGCCCGTTCTAGAACAAGTCCGCCGAGGCTATCGCGCCCGACCCAAATGGGAACAGGCTGATTCATTCTAATCATGGATCGGATTCCGAAAGTGTGATTCAAATGAAGATTTATATTTCCATATACCGTATTGCCGGATTATCCACTTTGGACATACAACTGCGATTTAGAAAGTTGCCGTCGTTCAAGTTATTGATTCCCATGCCCCTTATCTGGCTTACGCGTTTCTCGCGGTTGTAGCTTCGTAATCATTGACTTTTCCTGGATTGATTCATTAACCATTCCTGAATATCAATTCGTTCGTCAGCATCACTGAGATGCTCCCGCTTGTACTTACCATCCGCCTGCATCCACCACGCCCGCGCATTATCCTTTAGATATAAATCCAACACATGATCGCGTAAATAACGGACGTGTTCAGCGCTTTCGATAGGGAAGACAACTTCAACCCGGTGATTTAAATTGCGCGTCATTAAATCAGCACTGCCGAGATAAATCTCCTCCTTACCGCCATTATAAAAATAAAAGATTCGGCTGTGCTCCAGAAATCTCCCAACAACGCTGATCACGCGGATGTTTTCACTGATGTTCTTCATTCCCGGACGCAGACAGCAAATCCCTCGCATCAGCAAATCCACCTGGACGCCTGCTTGTGAAGCCTCGTATAACAATTGGATCATTTCCGGGTCCACAATTGCATTGGCTTTAAAAATCAAATGAGACTTCTCGCCATGTTTGGCATGTTCAATTTCGCGCTGGATCAAGGCGGACAATCTCTGGCGCAGATTGAGAGGGGCAACGAATAACTTTCGATAATCCTGCTGGGTGGAGTACCCGGTTAGAAAATTGAACAAATCGGTCGCATCTGCCCCGATGGCTTCGTCGCAAGTGAAGATGCCAATATCTTCATAAATGTTGGATGTCACGGAGTTGTAGTTGCCGGTTGCCAGATGAACATAACGTCGAATGCCATCTGCTTCCTGCCGCACCACCATCCCAATTTTTGAATGTGTCTTCAAGCCAACCAAGCCGTACACAACATGAACGCCCGCCTGTTCCAGTTTACGCGCCCAGCCAATATTACTTTCTTCATCGAAGCGGGCCTTGAGTTCCACGAGCACGGCCACTTGCTTGCCGCGTTCCGAGGCTTCCAGCAATGCCTCGACTACCGGTGAATTGGGTCCGACGCGGTAAAGAGTCTGTTTAATGGCGAGCACTTGCGGGTCCCGCGCGGAAGCGTTTAGAAAATCAATCACGGAAGAAAACGAATCATAAGGATGATGAAGCAGAATATTTTCCTGACGGATCGCGGCGAATATATCCTCCGCAACTTCTACATCTTTGAATGGACCAACTACTCGGGGTTGATAAGGCGAATATTTAAGATCATAGCGTTCGATGCTTTCATAGACCTGCATTAGATCGGCCAACCCGAGCGGAATCTTTTGGATGAACACGTCGCTGCGCTTGATCTCAAGATTTTCAACCAGCAGATTGCGAATCGGGATGGGCATGGAATCGTGAATGGCAATCTGCACAACCGATCCAAACTTTCTGCGGCGAATGTTTTGTTGCATGGTCTCAAGCAGATCATCCGCTTCGATCTCCTGGATTTCAATATCGGCGTCGCGGATGACGCGGAAAGGATGCGCTTCGAGCACCTCCATTCCGGGGAAAAGCAAGCCAACGTTTGCAGCAATTATCTGTTCCAGCCAGACAAAATAATGATGATGCGGTATCGTGCCATCCTTGCGCGCGCCTCCGGACGAATGCTTAATGGGCACAAAGCGCGGCAATGTGCTTGGCACTTTGAGACGCGCAAATTTCTCATTGCCTTTCGGATCGCGAATGACAATGGCAAGATTGACGCTTAGATTGGAAATATGAGGAAATGGATGACCGGGATCCAGTGCGAGCGGCGTCAGCACCGGATACACTACTTCCTTGAAATACGCATCTGCTTTTTCCTTTTGAGATTTGCTCAAGCGGCTGTAATTCAAAACATGGATTCCTGCCTTATCCAATTTAGGAAGCAGTTTGCGAGACAAGCATCCTTGCGCTTCATGATAGAGTTCCGTGGACAGCTTGCGGATGGCGGCCAGTTGTTCGCGCGGGGTCAAACCATCCGGCGAGACTTCGGTGATGCGAGCTTCCACCTGTTTGCGAATGCCCGAAACACGCACCATGAAGAACTCGTCCATGTTCGAGCCGAAGATGGACAGGAACTTGACGCGTTCCAGTAATGGATTATTTTCATCCAGCGCTTCATCCAGTACGCGGCGCTGGAATTCGAGCAGGCTGAGTTCTCGATTGATGAATAGTTCGGGAGAAAGGGAAACCGTTTCTGGCATTTCGCGGCTTTATACTTTTGTGGAAATCTTCGGCGTCAGCAGCCATTCGAGGGTGGCTCTGCGCTCGATGCGAAAATCATCCGCGGACAAACAACAAACGCTGCCGTATCTCACATTGATCGCCAGGTCCGGATCACCAGCGGCGAGCGCGCTGATGAGCAAACCAAGACATGGTTCATGACCGACAATCACAAGTTCTTCAACGATATATTTCTCGATAATCTCCGCGATCATCGGTTCAGGCTGGCTCGCAGGCAGGAGTCTTTCGCTGAATTCGATTTTGTTTTTCTTGTACTTCAACTCTTTGGCAAGAATCTCGGCGGTTTGGCGGGCGCGCAGATATGGACTGGAAATAATTGCATCGGGATTCACATTCAACCGTTTGAGAACATGACCGACTTTATTCATTTTCTCCCGGCCCTTATCGGTCAATGGACGCTGGGTATCATCTTCGTAGCCGGGCTCGCCGGGTTCATACGCAATTCCGTGACGAACGAGATAGATTTTCATTTTCCTATTCACCAATTTCTACAAGCTGGGCCGGGGACAACAGCCATTCCATTGTGGCGCAACGTCCATATTGAATCTTCTCGATGGAGAGACGGCAAATCCCGCCTTTCTTCAAAATGATCGAAGCACTTGGATCACCTGTAATCAACACTGATGCAAGATTGCTCAAATATGGTTCGTGGCCAATCAGCGCAATGTGTTGGACATCGCCATACTTTTCATTGATCTCATCCACCAATTGGTCGGCGTAACCTGTTGGTGCAAGATGCTCGGTGCAAACGACCTGGTCCTCTTTCAAATCAAACTTCTTCGCCAGAATGTGCGCTGTCTGAGTCGAGCGCAGGTAGGGACTGGTCAGGATCAGGTCGAGTTGAATCTCCAGTTCCTTGAGTCCCTGTGCGATGGAGCGCATCTTCTTCTGACCTTTGCCGGTCAGCGGACGCTGGCTGTCGTCGCCTTCGAACAGTCCCGCTTCCACGGCGATTGCGTGACGGATGATGTACAGGTTCATGCTTCTTCTCCCATGGGAAAGGTTGATCAGACGCGGCGCGCCAAAAGGTGATGAGTTCGCCCTTATCTTCTATGAAGGCGGCGATAAATTCAGCGTGGCGTTGTTCGTAGAAACGGCGGACCGGTTTCGGGTCAAAGGACGATGCGCCGCTTTCGGAAAAGTCATTCAAGGCGCCGAGAAACACTTCCATATCCTGAATGTCGCCCATCGCACTTTGATACACATGCATGCGTTCAAGATGCGACTCCGGATAATCCGCAATCAGCGGCTGGACGACCTCAGCCATGTAACGAAACTTTTTGAATGCAAGCCGCAAGCGATGAATGGTGCCGGGCTGAGACGCATCCACCTGAATGAAAGCTTGCATCGTTCTTAAATAAACGTTATCCACCACTTGAAACAACTGGACTAGAAAACGCTCTTCGATCGATCGTTTCTTCAGCGATTCACCGATTTTCTCGATGCGCTTCTTAAACTCAGAGAGCTTTAGCGCGTTGATTTGTTTTCGAGCCAGCCGCAACAAGTGTTTTTCGCGTTCCTGCAAATATATTTCAAAATGTTTGAGATTCAGAAAGCTCTCAATCGTTTCTGATACCTCAACTAGCATCACCTGCGCATCGCGCAAATCATCCAGATCATCAAGTTGATCCCTTAGAAAACGCCGCGTCTTTTGAAGGCGCGGATTGGGATCGAGCGCGCGGGCAATATCCAGCACGGCTAATAAACGCCGCGTCGCCACGCGCAGATCATGGACTGCCTCTTCAGAAAATTCGCGGCGGCAAGTTTTAACTTGCACTCGATAATTTTCCCAGCGCTCATCCAGCGCGGTAATTAGGAGCGCTCCGTCTCGCTCGACGCTTCGTTTGGCTGTGGATTGCCGCGCAGTCATGACTGCCTTATCCTATCTCAAGCCCTACGCCGAAGATTTCCTGGAACAATGCGCGGCGTTTATTCAAAGCCCATTTCTCGAGCATCAGATCACCGCGGCCGCGCAGGGTCAACACCCATCCCTTTTTCTTTTGCGCGAGCATGGCATCCGAAACATGCTGTGCGTGGCTGACATCCATGCCGTCAGCGAGACGAATCAAGGCACATAATTTGGTGACGGTTGCCCGGTCGTTTTGAGGCAAAGCCCTGAAGTTTGAATCTTCAGGCGAAGGAAATGATGAACGATGGTAGCGAACGAGGTTTGCAACAATTTCCTGTTGGTGTTCATTCAATCCAATCATGGGATTGGCTTTGATGATGTAATAGCCATGTTGGTCATGGTCAATCGTGTTGATGAAATGACCGATGTCATGCAGGAGCGCGCCCACTTCCAGCAGGAGGCGCTCATCCTGACCCAGATTATGAAGCTCCGCGGATTGATCGAATAGATGACTCGCGAGACGGGCCGTCAGCCTGGCATGATTGGCATCGAATTGATACTTCTGACCCAGTCGTATCGCTGATTCCCAGACCTGTTCACGGCGCGGCGTACCCTGGGCTAACTTCATGTCCGTAGCCATGTCCAGCAACAAGCCATCCTTCAAACCCACATGGGGAATGGCAACCTGTTTCACACCCGCCTCGCGCGCGATCAATTGGAGCGCCACCGTTGCAGGCAGTATGACATCGGCGCGGTCCGAACGAAGTTTTAGTTTGCGGACCCGATCCTTGACACTCATACTACTCAGCTCCTCAATCAAATCCTGCAATTCTCCCATTGTGATCAGCTTGTCGCTATCGCGCTTGAAAAGCTTTTGGCGGAGCCGGCCCATCTCTTCCACATTTCCTCCGGTTCCCGCGCAGACATCCACTTTTGCGTTGCCAATTTCGCGGTCAATGCGCTGGCGAGCGGCTTCTGTATATTCCCGGATCAGCAGGCTGAGAGGATGTTTGGGAGACGCCAGGGAGAAAAAAGATTTACTTTCACCGTTCAGCTTTTGGAGCAGGCGGACCGTGCCCATGTTGTAACTCTCAGTTGAAATCACTTTCTTATCCTCGGCAATAGTGACTTCGACGCTTCCGCCGCCAATATCAATCAGCACCGCATGTTTGCCTTTTAGATTAATCGTATTAGCCACCGCGAGATGAATTAAGCGCGCCTCTTCTTCTCCGCTGATGGTCTCGATTCCGATTCCGGTGGCGCGCAGGACGCGGTCAATCAGAATATCTCCGTTGGTTGCCTCCCGCATGGCGCTGGTGCCAATCGCGCGTATCTTGGTCACTTCCAAGTCCGATGCAACCCTTTGAAAATGGCGAAAGGCATTTACAGTTTGCTGAATAGTGACCTCCCGCAAACGGCTGGAGCCAAACGCATCCGTTCCGAGCCGTACCGGCAGGCGGATATTTTCTATTACCTCCACCTGGCGGGTCTCATTAAACCTTCCAACTATCATTCGAATGGCGTTCGAACCAACGTCAATCGCGGCGATTGTCTGCATCATGCTTTATTGTCCCACCTAAAACCATTTTTGTGCAGAGTTAACAATTCGATTCTTCCGATGCAAAGTTGGCTGGCGTATAAAAATTTGCTTCATAAGCATGCAAGGCCTACGATAAAATAACATGTTCTGATTAACATCCATTTTTCAGAATGTTAATATCTTGTAAACGACAATCCCTTTCATTAGAAGATCGAATTATCGTTTACTCTTTACACGAATAACATCAAATATAGGTTCGAATTGACCATCACTCCAATAAATTGGACGGCGCTGATCCTTGTGGGAATTTTATTAGGCATTTTTTCAAGCGAACTTTGCAGCAGACAGCGCCCCCATGAAGCATTCCAATTTTTAATCAGAAGCTTGAAATCACGATGATCAAACCGTAAAAGAGGAAAAACTATTCCAGATACAACGTGCACAAATGTTCAACCTGCTCTTTGGTTAAATCCAGTCCACGAAGCACATATTTATCGAACGATCCGTATTGCCAGTCAATGGTTTCAAAAGCAGTTGCCAGGTAAGCAGCTTTTACTTCAAGAAAACCAGCAACCACGCTGGTAGCTTTCCACCCCTTTGTGATGACCATCATAATGAGGCAGTGTCGCAAAGGTTTGAAGTAATACTGATTTGAAAGAAGATAATCGTATATGACCGTTTCCTGTGGGACACCCAGAATCCGCAATAGGATTGCCGCCGCAAAACCGGTACGATCCTTTCCAGCGGCACAGTGAAATAGGAGCGGCAGTCCATCTGCTTCCAGTACTTCATGGATAAACTGTCTGTACTGAGGTGTGAATTTAGCGGCCAACTCCATATTCGTCTCAATGAGGAGTTCAGCCGGATTAATACCATCAACCATTCCGTCTTTAATTTGCTGTTCCACAGCCTTTGCAACATTTGTGCTGCTGTCCAAGATCGGGATTTCTATTACTTGAATGATGTGATCGGTTGGAAGTCGGTCGGGTTCGTTAATCTTTTCGATATCTGCCCGAAAGTCAATGATTTTTCTTAATGATAGGTGATCAAGTTTTTGAATGTCCTTATCATTCAGATTGTGCAAGTTCGCAGAACGATAGAGCAAGCCTCGGCGTATCATGTGACCGTCGACGGTTCGATATCCGCCTAGGTCCCGGAAATTCCGAACACCTGAAAGCGCAATCCGACGGGATTTGTTCAACTTGTTTTGTGCAATGCCATCAGTGAAAATAATCGGCTTTTCTACAAATAGATTCAAAGAAACATTCTCCTACGAAATTTAATTTGAATAAAGTATATTTCCCTTGCATTGACAGTATATTAACGACTGGTTATGTTTTAGTAAAAGCTGATTTAAAGACTAGCAGTTTAGTTAGGGAGCGGATATGTTGTTGCCCTTAATAAAATATTAACCACAAAAGAACTTTCCGTTAACCAGCAAATGAAATTTATTCAATACAATCTTATCGTTCCTGATAATGGACAGGATACACAAATAAAAAGGAGATAAGAAGCAATGAAATCACGAAATCTAGTAGTATTTTTTTCTATGCTGGTGGTGGTCGCCCTAGCGCTGGCGGCCTGCGGAACGGCTGCCACGCCCGCCCCAACGCAGGCGCCCGCTGCAACTGCAGCCATGCCTGCCGCAACTGCAGCCATGCCGGCTGCAACTGCCGCTATGCCCGCCGCAACTACGGCGTCCAGCGGTTTTGACTGGTCGAAAGCTAAATCGGTAGCTGATGGCGGCGGTATGGATGCCTTAGTTAAGGCTGCCCAAGCCGAGGGTGAGTTGACTGTCATCACCCTGCCGCATGATTGGTGTGACTATGGCAAGATGATGGATGACTTCAATACAAAGTACGGCATCACCATAGTTGATGTCAATCCTGAAGGTGGATCCAAAGATGAAATTACTGCGATCCAAAACAACGAAGGAAACAAGGGTCCGCAAGCCCCAGACGTGATTGATGTCGGTCCTGCCTATGGTCCTTCTTCTAAAGCCAGTAATTTACTTGCGCCCTATAAGGTAACCACTTGGGACACGATCAAAGGTAATAACGATCCAGATGGATATTTCTACGTAGACTATTATGGTGTCATGTCCTTCGAGGTCAACTCTACAGTAGTCAAGGATGTCCCAAAAAGTTGGCAAGATCTTCTGAAGCCTGAATATAAAGGTCAGATTGGCCTGGCAGGTGACCCGCGTTCCTCGAACGAGGCTGCCCAGAATGTATATGCGGCTGCAATGGCAAACGGCGGCACATTGGATAACCTCCAGCCAGGTTTGGATTTCATGAAGAAACTGGCATCGAGTGGAAACCTTCTGCCGTTGGTTGCTGACCCGGGCCCGATCGCCAAAGGCGAAACACCAGTTTCCATCCACTGGAACTACCTGGCGCTCTCCGACAAGGCAGACTTTGCCGGAAATCCGGAAATTACAGTGGTCTATCCCACGGGCGGACCTGCTTGGGGCGGCTACTACTACCAAGCCATTAGCGCTTATGCGCCGCATCCTGCCGCCGCACGTTTATGGGAAGAATACCTGTACTCCGATGAAGGTCAGAATACATTGGTTGATGGTTTCTGCACACCGGCCCGCATGGCGGATATGGCCTCACGGAACGTTATCCCCGCGGCCTCATTGGCTGCTCTGCCGGCTCCGTCCCTGCTCGCCAGCGCTGTCATTCCAAACATCGATCAGCTTAACGCTGCCAAGGCATTCATTGCCAAAAATTGGGATAGCGCAGTTGGCTTGGATGTTAAATCCGGTCAGTAAAACAAATTTTAATTAATCTCTAGGGTGTGGTCCGTTCTTTTTGAACGGGCCATACCATTTTATTTTCGATGACTGTTATCCTATGGCTGAAACCTCGATACCAATCAAATCATCCAAAGTTGCGGATCGTTCATATACATTCGACTCCTTAAAAAATTGGGTTGGTGTATTGCCATTTTTTTTATTCATCTTGATCTTCTTGATCTTGCCATCTACTAATCTGTTCATTGGTGCTTTTCAGGATCAAGGCGGACATTTTACGCTTGCCAATGTAGGCATCGTTCTATCAGATCCATTTGTTTATGACGCTTATGTGACTAGCCTGAAGATAAGTGTCATTACCTCTATAGCGGGCGGCTTGTTTGGTTTTTTCGTGGCGTACGCTATCACAATAGGGAATGCGCCTCGTTGGATGCGCGGCATTCTGATGAGTTTTTCGGGCTTAGCGGCAAATTTCGGAGGCGTGCCCTTGGCTTTTGCTTTTATCGCCACCCTAGGTTGTACGGGTTTTATCTCTGTTTTTCTAAATCAAATTTGTTTTTCAAGCCCGGCCGGCATCCGGACCTGCCCGTTCGACATCTATAAAGCCGGGTTCAACCTTTATAGTTTAGCAGGCCTTACGCTGTGTTATCTTTATTTCCAATTTCCACTGATGGTACTGACCATTGCCCCAGCTTTGGAAGGCTTAAAGCGCGAATGGCGGGAAGCCTCGGAGAATTTGGGAGGAAGCTCTGTTCAGTATTGGTGGAATGTCGCGTTGCCAATCCTGTGGCCGTCAATTCTCGGTTCCTCTATCCTGTTGTTCGCAAGCGCCTTCGGCGCATACGCCACCGCCCAAGCTCTAACCGGTGGTTTCATTAACTTGGTAACAATCCTGATTGGCGACGAAATCCGTGGGGATGTGCTCAACAACCCCAATGAAGGGTATGCCCTCGCGCTTGGTATGATCGTAGTGATGGCAGTGTGTGTGGCGGCATATACCATCCTCCAGAGACGAACAGTACGATGGATAAAATCATGAAAACGAAAAATATGAATTTATGGGCGCTCCTCTGGGCCATCCTCGGCATGCTTTATTTTTTTGTGCCCTTGTATGGAACTTTTGACTTTTCTCTGCGCATGAAGAAGGGCGTGCTCAGTTTCCTTGCCTATCAAGTTGTCTTATCGGATCCCCAATTCCTAGCAAGTTTCCGATATTCAGCCACAATGGGCATCATCACAGTCATTGCTAGTGTGATCATTTTCCTGCCCACGGTCTACTGGATATACATTCGTCTGCCCCAAGCCCGACCAGTGGTTGAGATTATCAGCATCCTGCCATTTATCATTCCAGCGATTGTTTTTGTTTTTGGATTGATTCGAACCTTCGATCGTCCTCCATTGGAATTGACAATGACGCCTACAAAGACCGATATTCTGATCACAATGGGATATATCATTCTTTCGATGCCATATATGTACCGCGCCATTGACGTTGGGATGCGGTCGATCGATGTCCGGAATTTGACGGAAGCAGCCCAGAGCCTTGGCTCAAACTGGTTCCAGATCTTATTCAACGTGATATTACCTAATATGCGAATTGCGGTTTTAAGCGGAGCATTAATCGTTTTTGCTACAGTGCTCGGTGAACTTGTCCTGGGAGAGTTCCTGGTGCGTCCAGCGCTTGGTCCGTACATGGTGGACGTCGGCCGGGATGAAGCCTACCAACCCGCAGCCATGGCACTAATGGCATGGGGACTAACCTGGGTATGTCTTGGCTTGATCTCGATCTTCGGCCGCGGCAATACAAGTGAACAGCTAACCGGTCGATAAAAATAATCAAGGTGAATAACATGGCATATCTTGAACTATCTCACATAAATAAGGAATTTGCAAAAGCAGTTGCAGTGAACGATTTCAACCTGAGCGCAGAGCAGGGCGAATTCGTCTCGTTCTTGGGACCGAGTGGTTGTGGAAAAACCACGACTCTGCGCATGATTGCCGGGTTTGAGTTGCCTACAGCTGGAAAGATCCAGATAGATGGCAAAGACCTGACGTTCGTGCCGCCGAATAAGCGCAATGTGGGTATGGTGTTTCAATCCTATGCACTGTTTCCCAATATGACGGTCGCGGGAAACATCGCATACGGGCTCAAAGTGTCCGGAAAACCAGGCGCCGAGATCAAGCAGCGGGTGGATGAGATGCTGGCTTTGATCCACATGGATGGCTTCAGCGGCCGGTATCCTTCGCAAATTTCAGGCGGCCAACAACAACGTGTGGCTTTAGCGCGTGCTCTTGCCATTCG
>PLNY01000082.1:12305-15985 GCA_003141915.1 Anaerolineae bacterium
CTTTGGATCATACGAATGGACACGCTATCCGGTTGGCGGTTCGTCCCGAGGAATTAAATCCGGGTCACCGGGAAGGCGAGAACAATCTGCTTGGGCGAGTCAGCACGATCACTTATCTGGGACCCGTTGTGCGCGTTCGCCTGGAAGTGGAAGACCGTCTGCTGACGATTGACATGTTCAATGAAAGACGGTTGCAGGTTCCTGTCGTCGGAGACACTTTTGAATTCAGCTTTCACCCGAATGCTTGCTGGCTTTTGTAGCAAATTATTTTATAAAAGGATTTCGCGATGAACTTACTTCCGCCTTGGAAAGATAAAGCCCTGTTCACTCCCGGCCCACTGACCACCAGCTTGACCGTCAAACAAGCCATGCTTCGTGATCTTGGCTCGCGCGATACTGAATTCATCGGCATCATCAAGGATATACGCCAGCGATTAGTTTGGCTGGGCACCAACTCCGATGAATACACCACGGTTTTGATTCAAGGCAGCGGCACATATGGAATTGAAGCGACGCTATCTTCGGTGATTCCGCCGGACGGGAAATTATTGATCCTGATCAACGGCGCATACGGACATCGCATNNAAGATCGCCGGCGTTCATCGTATCCACTGCGAAAGTTTGATCTTTACTGAGGATACACAGCCGGATGCTTCTGCCTTGGAATCGGCGCTGAAGAACGATCCTGCGATTTCACATGTCGCGGTGGTTCACTGCGAGACCACAACGGGCATCATTAACCCTATTGAAGTCTATGGCAAAATTGTCAAGAAATATAAGCGCACATATATTGTGGATGCCATGAGCAGTTTCGGCGCTTATCCGGTTGACTTAAAGGCCTGCGGCATTGATTACTTGATTTCTTCTTCCAATAAATGCATCGAGGGCGTTCCGGGTTTTTCGTTCGTGCTTGCGCGCAGAGAGTCGCTCATGGTCACGCGCGGATTTGCTCGCACGCTGAGTCTCGATCTGTTGGCGCAATGGGAAGGATTGGAAGGCGATGGGCAATTCCGTTTCACACCTCCGACTCATGCCATCCTTGCGTTTCGTCAGGCGTTGCTCGAACTTGAACAGGAAGGCGGCGTCTCTGCGAGAGGCGCGCGTTATTACGAGAACTACCAAATTACTTTATCCGCGATGCAAACAATGGGCTTCAAGCCATATCTTAACGAAAGCCTGAGAGGTTACATCATTACATCATTCTATTATCCTGACCATCCGAATTTTCACTTCAAAGAATTTTATGAGCGCCTTAGTGAAAAGGGACACGTGATCTATCCGGGCAAGCTTACCCATGCGGATTGTTTCCGCATCGGTCACATTGGGCGTTTGGCAGCCAGCGATGTCGCTTCCTTGATGGCGGCGGTTGCCGAGACGCTCAACGAAATGAATATATCCATGCCTGAAAAAGTCGAGGAATAAAACATGGATTTTTTATATCAGCGTTCTTATCGTGGTCCGGTTAAAGCGGTCATTCTCGATTGGGCGGGGACTGCCGTTGATTACGGTTCTTTCGCGCCGACGGCGGTCTTCCTGCGCCTCTTCGAGAGTCAGGGCGTCCCCATCACAGCGGAGGATGCTCGCTCCGGCATGGGCTTGATGAAAAAAGATCATCTGCGGATGATTCTTTCGCGCCCGCCTGTCTCCGAAGCATGGAAAGCCGCGCATGGCGCGCCTTATTCTGATGCGGATGTTGATGATTTGTTCGAGAGTTTTGTTCCGATGCAATTGGCAGTTCTTAAGGAATTTGCGGAACCGATTCCGGGTTTGTTGGATGTTGTCAAAGATTTGCGCGCAAGAAATATCAAGATCGGTTCCACCACAGGTTATATCCGTTCGATGATGGATGTGCTTGCACCAAAAGCCAGGGAAAACGGTTATGAACCGGACTGCATTATTTGTCCCGATGAAGTGCCTAATGGAAGACCGTATCCTTGGATGTGTTATCAGAATGCGATTCAGCTAAATGTGTACCCGATGCAGGCCATGGTCAAAGTGGGCGATACGCTGGTGGATATTGAGGAAGGCTTGAACGCTGACATGTGGACCGTCGGGATATCACAAACCGGAAACTTGTTTGGGTTAAGCGAAGCAGAAGTCAAGGCCACGCCGTTGGAAGAAAGAAAAGCCGCGAACCAGAAAATAGCGTCGCAGCTTTACCAAGCAGGCGCACATTACGTCATTGAGGGAATTTGGGACTTGCCGGTTGTTTTGAATGATATCGAATCTCGTTTGGCGCATGGAGAACATCCGTAAAATGCAAACAGCAGATGTGATTGTAATTGGCGGCGGTGTGCTCGGAGGAGCCGTCGCCTTTTATTTGGCGAAACAGAATGCGGGGCGCGTGATCGTGCTCGAGCGTCATTCCGTTGCACAGGGCAATTCCAGCCTCGCGGCGGGCTTGCTGACACGCGGCCGTTTCAAACCCTATCTCATCCCCATGGTTCTTGAAACCTATCAGGCGATCCAGGAGATCGAAGTGATCATCGGGTCGAGCCTGGGCATGCGCCAAACCGGGTGCTTATATGCGGCATTTTCGCCTGTTCATCAAAAAGAAGTGCGTGAGCTGGTAAGTGTTTCATCTCAGATGGGACTCAGAACCGAATGGCTTGATATCATCGAGGCCTCGCGCCGGGTTCCATGGCTCAAACTGCCGCGCCGCGCCATTGCTGCCTTTATGCCGGAGGACGGCTATATTGACGGATATTCCCTGGCAAGCGGATATATCAAGGCCGCCAAACGACTGGGCGTTGAGATTCATGAACACACCGAAGTTCTATCCATTTGCAAGACCGGTCAGCGTGTGACCGGCGTAAAGACCACCAAAGGAGATTTTTCCGCTTCGCTGGTGATTGATTCGGCAGGGGTGTGGGCCGGAATGTTGGCTTATGAACTTGGCATCGGATTCCCCATGGCACCAGTACGCAGTCATTATTGGATTACAGTGGAGTATCCGTTATTTTCACCCCTCCAGCCTTTTGTTATTCTCCCGGATGCCCGCGCCTATGCACGTCCTGAATCGCACCGACTATTGTTCGGCTTCCGTGAAACACAATCGGTGGCGGTGAGTCCGCGTGACCTGCCGAAGAAGATGAATGGTTATGTCTTCACGCAGGACCCGCACGGTTGGGAATCATTCCTGGATGGCGTCCCCGAGTTCAGCAAGTTCTTCCCCTTGATAGAAGAGATAAAAATCTCAACATACATCAAAGGCCTGTCCAATTACACGCCCGATGGGAATTTTGTGCTGGGCGCTTTGCCTTCACTGGATGGATTTCTCGCCGCGACCGGATGCGCAGGCGCGGGGATTGCGATGTCGGGCGGAATCGGGCGCCTCGTTGCGGAACTGGCAACGGGTCGCACACCTTTTGTCGACGCGGCGCCTCATCGCATTGACCGCTTCGGTTCGATCGACCCATGCGATCCGGCTTGGTTGCAGCGTTGTGCGGATGCCCGATCTGCAAAAATTACAGGATAACAATTNNTTCTGGATTTGAAGAGATCTGTCTTGAGGCTAATTGAAGGAGATTGTCGAAGTAGTAATCATCCGTCAACGCAAGGCCGCGGCAAGGATTTTAGACACATTTAGCGGCGCGCGATTAGAGTTCAAATTCCAAAAAATCCATAAGCCAGCCATCGCTCTTGACAGATATAAGACTTTCCAGTAATATATCTATATA
>PLNY01000407.1 GCA_003141915.1 Anaerolineae bacterium
GGGCGCGCCACGATTTGATCCACTTGGAATACATATATCCGATGATGGTTTCGGAAGTGGGGCGCACCACCAATGGCTCTTCGAGTTTTTCTCCCCCGCCATGAGTCACCACGGCGAGTTCAGGTGAGAAACCTTCCACATGTTCTTTTTCTTTTTCAAAGAACGACATGGGAATCAAAATTGGAAATGCCGCGTTGACATGTCCCGTTTCTTTGAAGCGACGGTCGAGCGCGGCCGTCATGTTTTCCCAAAGCGTCCAGCCATAGGGCCGCACAACCATACAGCCGCGCACAGGTGCGTAATCGGCTAGTTCAGCTTTTAACACAAGCTGGTTGTACCACTCCGCGAAATCTTCTGCTCTTGTAGGTAATTTTTCCTCAGCCATTTTTCCTCTTCTTTAGTATGTCATTGCGAGACTGCGAAGCAGGCGTGGCAATCTCAAGTAACAATCAAAGATGAGATTGCTTCGTCGCCGCGAAGAGTCTCCTCGCAAAGACACATTCATAATATCATTTTGTATCTAGCAACTCCAAAGCAGATTTTATATCCGGCGCAAATTGTACCAATTCTCTTTGCGTCGCAGAAACATATTCATCGAACGATTGATAAAACTGATCGAGAACGTTCTGCCATCCGCTCCCGGCCAGGATCAACGGTCTTCGGTGCAATGAACCGATGATCATGAGATTCCAAGTCAATGAAATTTCAGTCAAAGTTCCGGGGCCGCCGGGGAGGGCGAGCGCCGCGTCGCAACCTTCGATAAGTCCTTGTAAGCGATCCATCAACGTTTTCTTGCGCCATTCTTCCTGGACCCATTGATTGGGGCCAATTGTGCGCCAACGTTCGATGTCCTCGCATGTTACGCCGATCACGTGTCCGCCTGCTTCCGCCGCGCCGCGCGAGACAGCTTCCATCGTGCCCATGTAACCGCCGGTCAAAACAACATGACCGCGTTGAACCAACAGCTTGCCGAGCTCTTGCGCTTCGGCATAAGCTTTCGAACCTTCTTTGGGATGTGATCCGCCAAATACCGTGACCTTCATAAAAACTTTTTCCTTATTTTACTTCGTAGTTAGAGGCAAACAAAAACGGCTCGCCAGTCTGGGAGCCGCTCATTGGCACGATGAACTAAACCTAACCAGACCGGAAGGATTTTGTCAGCCGCGGAAACGGCAATGGGTTCAACAAAAGTGAAGCAGCGTTGCGCATAATGGCGAACATTATACACGATTTCCGAGATAAAATTGGAGCATGGTTGGCAATCTTTCTGATCGTCTGCGAAAAAATATTTCATCCGAACAATTGGATTTAATTCATCGCGTCGCCGAAGAATCCTCGAAGTTGGGATTTCCCATTTATATCGTCGGCGGCTTCGTTCGCGACCTGTTGCTGGGTCATCCCAGCCTCGACTTTGATCTCGTCGTCGAGGGGGACGCGATCAAGCTGGCAGATTCTCTCGCTTCGAAGTATGGCGGCAAAGCGACGGTTCACGAAAAGTTTGGAACGGCAAAATGGGATGTTCGGAAATTGGGAATCGGAAATCGTGAATTGGTATCAAATCCCCGGTCTCGACTCTCGACTCCCGACTCTCTTGATCTCATCTCTGCCCGCTCTGAAATTTACAAACATCCTGCTGCATTGCCGACGGTCAAGATGGGAAATCTCGACGATGACCTTCGCCGCCGCGACTTTACTATTAACGCTCTTGCCATCCGTTTGGATGATGATCACTTTGGCGAACTGTGCGATGAACTCGGCGGCTTGAATGATCTTCAACACGGCATTGTGCGTGTCTTGCATCCGCATTCGTTCATGGATGATCCGACACGCATATATCGTGCGGTTCGCTATGAAAAACGTTATGGCTTCAATATTGCCAAGGAAACATTGGCTCTCATTCCCGAAGCGCGCCAGTTGGTTGAAAAACTTTCTGCCCAGCGCATTCGTCATGAATTGGATTTGATCCTTGATGAGCCAAACGCCGCTTCCATGCTTGAGTGCTTGGATAAACTCGGTTTGCTTAAACCAATTCATCCTAGTCTGAGATGTGATAAAGCATTGCAGACGCGGTTTGAATCTGCGACAGATTTTCCGCTCGGCTTTTCGAGTTCTGGGTTATCGAATATCCGCGATTTGCGTTGGCTTTTGTGGTTAATGGCTTTATCAAACAAAGAGATTGCATCTTTGAATAAACGTCTGCATTTCACTGCGCCGCTTTTGAAATCGCTTCTTGCATCTTCGAAGTTGCTGGCTGATTTGACCGCATTTTCAAATCTCAAACCAAGCCAATGTGTGGAACGGCTTGACAAATTTCCGTTGCAGGCTATCTACGCAGTTTTGCGCGCCGCGCCGCGCGGAAAATCAAAGCGGGCGCTGGAAAAGTATCTTATGGAATGGCGGCATATCAAGCCGAGAACAACGGGAAATGATTTGAAGAGACTTGGCCTTGAACCTGGTCCAAAATACCAAGCCATCCTGCAAAAGTTAGGGAATGCCTGGCTGGATGGAGAAGTAAAGAATGTAAAGCAAGAAAAAAGCCTGCTTGTAAGGATTCTGAACTAAGAATTTTCCTGTTGCGTTTTTAACATTTTTGCTCTATAATTTCCTTAAGAATTTTTAAGGAAACAATTGCATGACGGATCAAGTGATGGCAACGGTAAGGGATGAGGTTCGGCCCAAGAAGGAGCTCCCATTTCGCCTGCGCGAGCCTTTTCTATCTACGCCGGAGGCAGAACTTTTTCGCGCTTTGGAGACAATGGTGGAGGAACGTTATGTAATCTTCGCCAAGGTTTCTTTGAATGAGCTTTTCTACATCATCCGGCCCAACGAAAACGTGCACTTCTTCAACAAGATTTTCCGCAAGCATGTGGATTTTCTTTTGTGCAATCCACGGACCCTCAAGCCCGAAATTGGCGTGGAACTTGTTAAACCGGTTGGCAGAGACGAAACCCGCGCCAGCGATCAGTTCATGGAAGAATTGTTCGCAACGGCCGGTTTGCCGCTGGTGCATATTCCTTCCAGCGATCATTATGAAGTCTCGGATATTATTTCGTTGTTTCAATTAGCCGTCATAAAGGTCAGGCAGTCGAACGGCAAGAAAATGGTTGATCCAGTGGAAGATTCGGTGCCGATGTGCCCAGTCTGCGGCAAGATGATGGTCTTGCGTACGCATCGTGCCGGACCTTTAGCGGGCCAGCTTTTTTACGGATGCATTGACAATCCCAAATGTCCAGGCACGGTGGGGGTTCACGGCTAGTTGTTGTACGCGCCGCGTCTATTTGCGGTTATAAATTATTTTCGGNNGAAAACGTTCTGATTTTACTGATAATGCCTCTTTATCTCCGAAGCATACCGTGCGCCGACTTTGTCTTTGTTGGCCTCCAGCCAGCCGGCAAGATGCGTCTTGCAGCGCGGCGGCTCTTTCGATACAAGCAGATTCGCCATCAAGCCGTCCACTTCTTCGCGGGTAAGCAGAACATCTCCAAGAAACAAGCTTAAGAAACTCGCCGCAGACAAAGCCAATCGCGGCGGCATAGAGACCACCGGCCGCATTACTCCAATTTTTTCTCCAATCAGCCCGATCATTTCTTTAAATGATAAGATGTCGGGACCCACGGCATCGATAACGTAATTATCTTTTCGATATATGGCATCCGTTGCGAGATCAGCCAGATCTTCAACGTAGACAGGTTGCAAGCGATATGATCCATCGCCCGGTAAAGCGAAAACCGGAAAACGCTTTAGAAGAAACGCAATATTATTGATCAGAATATCTTCAGCGCCAACCAAAACTGTCGGACGCAGGATCGCATAAGACATTCCTGATTCGATTATGGCTTTTTCGTTGGCGGCTTTGCCCCAGAAGTAGGGCAGGGGAGAATCCGCCGAGGGGTTGGTGATGCTGATGTGGACGATCCGCTTCACGCCTGCGCGCGCGGCGGCGTTGATCAATTTGCGCGTGTTCTCGACTGCGCGCGGCTGGGTATTCTCTTTGTAATCGAATCGAATCCAATACGTGTTGACCAAAACATCCACGCCTTTGAGCGATCTCATTAACTCTTCATCGTTATTGAAATCAAGCGGATACGCTTTGATTTTGCCGTTGAATGGATCGGGACGGTTTGGATGTCCGGTCAATGTGATTATTTCTTCGCCGCGTTCCAAAAGTCGTTTGGCAATATATTTTCCTGAATACGAAAACGCACCGGTAATCGCGATCTTCATTTTGTTCTCCTATTTGAGAATCTTTAAAATATTTTGTATTGTGTTTACGCCTAAATTATCGAGACGAGCCGCAGCGCGCGATAAACTATCAATTGCATCGAAGAAATCCTGCAAGGCTTGAACTCGCTCAAGCAGGAATTTGCGCTCCGCCTCATCCATGGACCCTTTAGCGGCCTGCAGTTTCTCGAGCGTTTCGCGCACCGACTGAATGGCTTGGTCGAACTCGCGGTTTTGCCGCTCGCCCAAAATGGCGCGGATGGATTTATAAAAATCGGTTTCGGCCGCATAGTAATCCTTGCGGTCGCCAAGCCGTGTTACGCGGCGGACTAACCCCATACGCGCAAGCCAGCGTACATTGGTGCTGACCGCGCCTTTGGTCAAGCCGCTGTGCTGAACCAGCTCGTCCAGCGAGAGGGGATTGGGCGCCAGATACAGCACGGCAAAGACGGCCCCGACTCCTTTGGGGTATCCCCAAAAATGGCTGATACGGCTCAACCCCTCGATGAATTCTTTCCTGATTTGTTTCGAATGTTTCGTCATATGATTTATATAGTATGTTTAGTAAATACTAAACAAAATATAAAATAAAAAGGAAAATTTGTCAAGTCGGAAAACAAGCTTCTTTTAAGGATGTTTGGCTGTGTTCAGGGATTGGGGAAAAGCGTCTTGATGATATCGGCGGGGACGATATTTACGGGGAGGTTTTTATATTTGTCAATTGAAACGCGCAGAGTCTTTTGATCATCTTTCGTTTTGAATGTAAATTCAACGAAACCCGCCTGAGGTCCGGCGATGGATGCTGGCGGAAGGGCGTCAACAATCTTCATGACGTTGATGATCCATGTTCCCAGTTCAATATCATCCCTGAGATTCTTAACATTAAAGCTAATATAAAAATCCGTTTCCATTGCACTGAACTTGGATTGACCGCTGCTGGTATAAACACAATTCTCACCGAATGCTTCTGCGCGCCCGCTGGCATCCGGCTGAAGTTGTTTTATCGCGTTATCAACTTGCGTGCTGAGATCAGGCAGATTTTGAGTCGCCTCGACAAAAGCACAGTTTTCAGTAGTAGGTGTGATTGCAGGAGGAGTGGCAACCGGTAATGACGCAGCAGTTGAAACTTGTTCCGGCGACGCGCACGAAGCAAGGAGTAAAACGCAAAAGATCAGGATGTATCTTATTCGACGCATTATCTCTTTCACTGAGAATCTTTATTTGCTCTTTAAAACATCCATTGCCGCGGCGGCCATCAATGCCGTGCCGCGCACCAATGCTTCCTCATCGAAATCAAATTTGGGATGGTGGTGTCCATAATCGAGATGCCTTTCTTTATTATTCGAGCCAATGAAGAAATAACAGCCCGGCACTTTTTCCTGCATGAACGCCATATCTTCTGCGCCCATCGTCATATAAGGTGCGGTGTCAATCGTGGAATCAGATAACAACTGATGCGCGGTCTCCTGGACTCTTTCGGAAACCGCATCATTATTGATAACGGCGGGCGTGACGCGCTTGACAGTGATTTCAACCTGACATCCCATCGCTTCGCCAATGCCGCGGATGATTTGTTCGAATCGTTCCAAAACTTTTTTGCGGACATCCAAATCAAAGGTGCGGATCGTCCCGGTAAGTTCTGCATCTTGTGGGATGACATTGAATGCCGTCCCTGAATGAACCGTCGTCACGCTGACCACTGCCGATTGTAAAGGCGCAACGTTTCTCGATGTAATGGTTTGCAGTGCGGTGACTACTTGACCCGCAGCAATGATGGGATCAATGGTTAAATGAGGCGCTGCGCCGTGTCCGCCTTTGCCAATGATTTTAATCGTGAATAATTCGGCACCGGCCATTACGGGACCTTTTCCAACGCCAATCCAGCCAACAGGCTGTTCATTCCACAAATGCATCGAAAGTGTTTGGTCCACCTTCGGTCCATCGAGAACTCCATCGCGAATCATCATCTCGTTTCCGCCCATTTCTTCGCCATTGAATCCTTCTTCTGATGGTTGAAAGCAAAACTTGATGGTGCCATTGAGTTCATCGCGATGGTTTTGAAGAATCCTGGCGACCGTCAAGCCCATCGCAGTATGACCATCGTGCCCACAGGCGTGCATCACGCCTTGATTCTGCGAGGCGTATTCTGCGCCGGTCTCTTCGATGATGGGCAATGCATCCATATCGAAGCGGAGAAGAATAGTCGCCCCGGGCTTTGACCCTTCCAATAATCCTACTACACCGGTTTTACCAACTCCCTTTGTGACTTCAAGCCCCAGTGCTTCAAGTTCTTTTGCAACGATGCCGCCCGTGCGGACTTCATGGAATCCAAGCTCTGGGTGAATATGAAAATCTCGGCGCATGGATTGAGTATATGGAAACAATGCTCGTGCTTCTTTTATGAAGTCAATCATGGATGCCTTTCCAAATCAATTATTTTATGCGTGTAAATCCTGCAATGCTTTTTGTAGGGCGCTCGCGGATTTTTCAAGCGCTTCTTGTTCCTGTGCGATCAATGGTGCCTCGACAATTTTCTCCACGCCGGTTTGCCCCAATACAGATGGTATTCCTAAACAAACATCGTGGATGCCGTATTCGCCATTCAGCAAAGTGGAGACCGTCAGAACGCTGCGTTGATCCTGCAAGATCGCACCGACGATGCGAACCAATGCCATGCCAATTGCATAATATGTTGCGCCCTTGTAATTGATAATGTGATATGCAGATTCTTTTACTTCGCGCATAATATTGGCGAGTTGTTCCGACCAGTCTTCACAGGCGCCGCACATCGGGCAGTACTCGTTTATGGGAATGCCGGCCACATTGGTCATTGACCAGGCTGCAAATTCGCTATCGCCATGTTCGCCCAAAATATAAGCATGCACGTTGCCCACATCCACATTGCAATGCTGGCTGATGAGATAACGAAAGCGGGCGCTATCCAGCACGGTGCCCGAACCGATCACGCGGCCCTTCGGCCAGCCCGAACGCTTCAGCGCGACGTATGTCAGAATGTCCACTGGATTCGAGACGATCAAAAGAATCGCTTGGGAGTTTTCG
The DNA here is from genome assembly GCA_003141915.1 of Anaerolineae bacterium. Classification (GTDB taxonomy): domain Bacteria; phylum Chloroflexota; class Anaerolineae; order Anaerolineales; family Villigracilaceae; genus Fen-1038. The sequence goes on from PLNY01000407.1 coordinate 7,282, forward strand.
CTGACGATATCGTCCACAATGGATTCAATGAGGACTTTGTTCCTCTGCAAAAGATTCAAACGCGTCTCCCCCGGATTTTGTTTTGCTCCTGCGGTGATGACGATAATATTGGCGTCGGCGTAATCCTGCTTCTCGCCGACATGAATCTGCACTGGCGGGTAAAAGGGCAGGCCGTGAGCCAGATCGAGCACCTGGCCCGCGACGAGGTCGTGATTCGCGTCAAGCAGGGTGATCTCATCTGCCAGACCTTTTTGTGCCAACGCAAACGCAAACGACGATCCAACTGTACCCGCACCCACAATCACAACTTTTCTGGATTTCCACATTGGATCCATGATCATTCTCCTCGTCTTAACAATAAAGTTTGTTTTCGTTATTGTCCGTATTTGATAACGCGGAATTTATCTTCGTAGTGCGGATTCTCGTCGGTGCTGTCTTCGGTGTGACGCGTCTTCATGCGTTCCTTGAATTTTTCAGGATCGCCGATTTGTGTTTTATGCTCAAGCAAAGCCTGCAATCGGACTGGCCATGTTTCAGTGACATCGAGAGTTACGTTGGGTTGGTTGGTTAGCGTGACCCAGACTTCGCTCACCTTGTGCGGCTCCAAGCCTTCCAACATCAATTCTGGGAAATAGGCTTTGTTTCCCGGGGCTGGGAAGACCGCATCCAGCGCGGCCTGACCGGCGGCGCGGTGATCGGGATGATTGATGCCATATCCTGCAAATAAATTTTGCGGATCGGATGTGACGAAGATATCCGGCTTAAAGCGCCGAATCGCGCGTAAAATATCGCGGCGCAGATCAAGATCAGGGACAAGATAGCCATCCGGACGGTCAAGCCAATGAACCGCTTGCGCACCGATAACCTTTGCGGCGTTCGCTTGTTCTTCGTGTCGAATTGAGCACAACTTCTCGGTGGTCATATCGTCAGCTGTGGTGTCGTTGAAGCCTTTATCACCGCAGGTTAAAAGGAAATAGGTGATCTTGTGTCCGGCGCGTGCCCAGCGTGCGAGTGTTGCGCCGCAGAAAAATTCAGGGTCGTCGGGATGAGCGAAGACGACCAAAATGTTTTGGGGAGTTTCCCAATGATCAGGTTGTTCGGTCATATTTGTTTGCAATACGATGATGGTTTAGTTTGGTTTTTGTTTGTTCGATTTTCCGCATGTGCATCCGCCGCCTTCGTGACGATCACACGGCGCTTCGGATTTACGGCGCAGGGCTTCGAGTTCATCCCACGGCTGGATTTCTTCTTTGTCAAAAGTGACCCATTGAGTCCGTTCTTCGGCCTCGATTGCGACGACCACTTTATTGCTCATTGGCAAAACGTCCATTACCTTGCCTTCGCCGCGCGGCGTGACCACATGCTTGTTGCGTTTGGGCAATTGCTTGCGCGCTTCAACGTATTGATCGTACTCATAGATGAGACAGCAGCGCAGCCGTCCGCACATGCCGGTGATTTCTTCCGGTGTAAGCGAGATGCCTTGCTCCTTTGCCATCTTGATCGAGATGGGACTGAAGTCGGTCAGGAATTTGGAACAGCAACGGGTCTCGATTCCGCAGGCGCCCATGCCGCCGAGAAGTTTCGCCACATCGCGCGGACCAATCTGGCGCATCTCGGTATGAGTATTGGGATACAAATCCTGCATATCTTTTTTTAAAGACTTCAGGTCCGCTTTGTCTTCCGTCTCTGTGCTGAATAGAAATGCAAGCCGCGTGCCATCGTAGTTGTATTCGGCGGCGACGATCTTCACGCCATCCAGCTTGAGTTCTGCGGCGCGGGCGCGGCAGTTGATCATGGCTTCAGTCTGTTTGGATTGCCAGGATTGTTGAAGCAATAGGTCGCGCGGCGTGGCGCGTCGTTCAACGGATTTCCATCCACCTTCGGGCGAGGGAGGAGTTTCCCGCAAAATAGTCACGACTTCCCCAAGATGTTTGCCGCGCGTGGTATCCACGATCACATGCTCGCCTGCTTTTACGTCGGGCAGGGCGGATGAGTCGAAGTGATAGACTTTTCCAATCTTTGTGAAACGTACACCGATAATGTTTGGTTGCATGGAGATAATTATACCGTAGACATAGTGGAAAATCCGCATATCAATTACAATGCATTGGGTATTTTAGATGTTGGATTCTCTTCATCTGGAGATTCTCTTATGCTCAAGATTTTGATCGTTGAAGATGAATTGGATACGGCGGAACTTGTCCGCCGTATTCTGACCGCGCATAACTTTGAAGTATTTCACGCAGAGCTTGCAGAAGATGGGCTTAGACAGGCGCGTGCAGAAAAACCCGATTTGATCTTGCTGGACCTCGGCTTGCCGGATTATGATGGCCAAACCTTGGCTGGCTGGCTGCGTGACGACCCTGATCTAAACTCGACTTCGATTGTGGCATTTACTGCTTGGCCGGTGGAGACTGCTCAAAAAATGGCGGAAAGCTATGGCTGTGCGGGTTACATCAGCAAGCCAATTGAAAGCGTCAATCAATTCGTCAGGCAAATAGAATCTTTCCTGTCGAAATCCAGAACCGAATGACACTTGCCTTGAATACTGCGATTAAATTGATCCCTGCCAGCCAATTCACGATTGAACAGCTGACCGCAATCTATAACCAAACGCGCGTTGATTATTTGGTGCCCATGCCCATGAATTCGACGCGTTTGGCAGAATATATCTCCACCTATGATGTGGATTTGGAGCACTCGTTGGTTGCATTGCAGGATGGTACGTTGCTGGGGGTGGCCATGTTGGGTGTGCGTCAAGGTCGCGCTTGGTTGACCCGTCTGGGTGTGCTTCCAAATACCCGGCGCAATGGCATCGGAGAAACCCTGACGCGGGGATTGATCGAGCAAGCTGAGAAGTTGAATATTTATTTTGACATGCTGGAAGTGATCAAGGACAATACTCCGGCACACCGGTTGTTTTTGAAATTAGGATTTTATGAAGTGAGTGAATTGCTGGTGTTACGCCGCCCTCCGTTCAACCAGCCGCCCGATACGGTTGTCGCCGACGCGGAACGGTTAGATCGTGCTGACGCTCTCAACCTCGTCCGACGCGATCGCGGCACGCAGCCGTGGACGAATCAATCTAAATCTCTGTTCAACGCCTCAGAAGTTGCGGGCTTGCGCATCATGCTGGTTGACGGCAGTCGGGGCTGGATGGTTTACCAGCGCCAGAAATTTACGCTGACACGTTTTATCTACAAAACCGAGTCGGGGAATCCGGCCGATGTTGCCTATGCTTCTTTATCGCATTTGCATAATCAATACCCGCGGCTCGATACCCATATCGAAAATATTCAGGTCACCGACCCGCACCTTCCGGCTTTTTATAAAATGGGGTACGTGGAATCGTTTCGCCGCATTGAGATGTGGCGGGGAACACCTCCGGCAAGTTTGGTGGGCAGCAGCAAATAAAAAGCGCCGATGATATAAAGTCAGGACTTTCTATTCCACAATATTGATCGGCAGTTCATTCTTCCCGCCCAATGCAGCCACGCTGATCTTGGCGGCCAGACTCTCTGCAATCTCGCGCAGGGCTTTTGCAACAGGCGAGTCGGGATGCGATATAACAATCGGCTTGCCGCTGTCGCCGCCGATGCGCACATTTTGATCGATTGGAATCTTGCCGAGGAACGGAGTCTGCGTGGCTTGCGCTAGTTGCTCTCCGCCGCCCGAACCGAAGATATCCATGCGCGTCCCGTCGGGCAAATCGAGATAGGACATGTTCTCGATCACGCCCAGAATCGGGACCTCGAGCGTGCGGAACATTTGTAGTCCGCGGCTGGCATCTTCAAGCGAAACCAGTTGTGGGAGTGTCACAATGATCGCGCCGCTTAACGGCAACGCTTGCGCTAGCGATAATGCCGCGTCACCGGTGCCGGGCGGCAGATCGACGATGAGGTAGTCGAGCTCGCCCCATTCCACATCCGCCAGAAATTGTCGGATGGCGGAATTCAGCATAGGTCCGCGCCAGATCAGGGGTTGCCCTGGCTTAACCAAGAGTCCCATCGAAATCATTTTGACATCATAAGCCACAGCAGGAACAAGTTTGTTGCCGTTCGGCGGCGGAAGCTTTTCAACTCCCAACATCGTTGGGATGTTCGGTCCGTAAATATCGGCGTCCATCAAGCCGACGCGCGCTCCGCTTTGCGCCAGCGCCACCGCGATATTTACCGCGACCGTTGACTTGCCGACGCCGCCTTTGCCGCTCATCACGGCAACAATGTTTTTAATCTCGTTCAGTTCTTGCGGTTTGGCCGCGACGAAATCAACCTGAACCACGGTATTTTTAAATTGCTGCAGGGCGGATTTCACGCCGGCGGCGACGAAATTCTGAACCTCGTCAGCCAGTGCGGTCGAGGCCAGGGTGACAGTGATATTCTTGTCCGCAATGGTGATTTTACGCACGAGATTGAGATCGATAACGCTCTGCTCGGCAGTGGGGACGAAGACCTGTTTTAGCGCGGTTGTTACCTGTTCTTCAGTGACCATCTATTTTCCTTTTTTGAACATCATTCGGAGACTCTTTGTTATTTAAGTTTACTTTATTTCGAAAGACTACGATACTTTGCTCCGGCCTATGGTAAGTATTTCGTTGCAACTTACAGAGGTTTGCCCTAAGTTAGCGTTGGCCGAAAATGAGGGTGCCGAGGCGGACCATATTCGAGCCTTCCTCGATGGCGATGCGGTAAGAGTTGGTCATACCCATGGAAAGGTGCTGCATGGTAACGTTAGGGAGATTACGGATTTTAAGGTCGTCGAAGGCTTCGCGGGTAGCGACAAAATAAGGGCGGGAAGCCTCGGGGTCGCCGAGAGCCGGGCCCATAGTCATCAGGCCCGTCAAGCGGACATTGAGGAGGGTCGACATCGATTGGGCGAGAGCGGCGGCATCTTCGGGCAGGACGCCGGATTTCAGGGGTTCGCGGCCGCTGTTGACCTCGATGAGCACGGGCATGATTTTACCGATGGCCCGGCAACGCTTGTCGATTTCCTGCGCCATCTCCGGCGAGTCCACGGTTTCGATCATGTCGAAGATTTCGACGGCTTTTTTGATTTTATTTTTCTGGAGGTGGCCGATGCAATGCCACTGCGCGATTTTGCCGACGGCCCGGAAGTGGTCTTCGGCTTCCTGAACGTAATTTTCCCCGAGGATAGAGATACCGGCCTGCACGGCCGCCATGATTTCGGCGGGCGCGCGGGTTTTGACCGCCGCCACGATCTTAACGCCGGGGGGCAGTTCGC
>PLNY01000139.1 GCA_003141915.1 Anaerolineae bacterium
ATTTTTGAGATGATACGAAAAATTCGCTCAGAGAGCGCTCACGCAAAATATTTTCAGGAACAAAATCAGCCCGCTGTTCGTCATCGAATGATTGAAAGGAGTCTATTATGCAAAAAAACTTTAAGTTTTTCTCGATCCTGATTTTCGTTTCGACGCTTCTATCCGCCTGCGGGTCCGCGCCGTCCGCTAGCGAGCCTACGCCGTCCGCCAGTTTGGCAAAATCGACCCTTCAGCGCGACGCCAACCCAAGCGCATCATCAAGCGATCTCACGACTCTCGTGAACGGAAACAACACCTTCGCCGTCAATCTTTACGAGGCGCTTCACACGCAAAACGGGAATCTGGTCTTTTCGCCCTACAGTATTTCCCTCGCCTTGGCCATGACCTATGCCGGAGCGCGCAGCGAAACCGAATCTCAAATGGCACAAGCCATGCAGTTCAATCTCCCGCAGGAACAACTGCATCCCGCTTTCGATACCCTCGACCTTGCGCTGGCAAATGAAGGCAAGACGCAGAACAATGGCGGCCAGCCCATGCAGCTCAATATCGCCAACGCGATCTGGGCGGAACAAACGTATCCTTTTCAACAAGCTTATCTTGATTTGATTACAAAGAACTATGGAGCCGCAATTCAACTGGCGGATTTCGTCAAGAACTTCGATCCGGTGCGCGGACAAATCAATAGCTGGGTGAGCGGCCAGACCAAGAACAAGATCAACGATTTGCTGGCTCAGGGTTCAGTCGATTCCAATACGCGCATGGTATTGGTCAATGCCATTTATTTCAAAGCCGATTGGGCTGTTCCGTTCGATCCGAGCGGCACCGGCAATTCGACATTCAATTTGTTGGACGGAACCCAGAGTCAAGTCAAGATGATGAACAATGGCGATCTGACTTTGAATTATATAAAAGGCGATGGGTATCAGGCAGTGGAGCTGCCTTACAATGGAAACACGGCCGCGATGGATATCATCATGCCTGATGCGGGGAATTTTCAAAACTTCGATTCGACTTTGGATGCAAAAAAAATAAACGACATCTTCAACTCGATGCAGTCCACACCGATTGAGCTCGGGCTTCCCAAATTCACCTTCTCCACCGGTTTTTCACTAAGCGATCAGCTCAAATCGCTCGGCATGACTGATGCCTTCAATAGCAGCAAAGCCGATTTCTCCGGCATGACCGGCAACCATGATTTATACATCAGCGATGTGATTCACAAAGCCTTCGTCGCCGTGGACGAAAAAGGCACGGAAGCCGCCGCAGCGACCGCGCCCATCATGGCGGGAATGAGCGCGCCCATGCAAAAGGTGCATCTGGTCATTGACCATCCATTTATCTTTGTCATCCGCGATCTCAAGAGCGGACAAATCCTGTTCTTGGGAAGAATTCTAAACCCCGCACAATAAACATGACCGAGGCTGCGAGCGCTGACACCCGAAGGGCGCTTAGGCGCTCGCAGCGACAATATTAATAGCCGCGATATCCTTGTTCCACCTTTTCAATCGCGCCCAACCATTTGGGTAATTGATCAAAAAGTTTTTTCATGATCCTGTTTGCTTGCTGGACGAATAATTCGTAATCACCATAAGCCTCTCCGCCGCCGGCGCTTACCAGATCGGTGACGCCGCGCAGGATCAACGCGCGAACGTTGTTCTTTTTGGCAACCCACGCAATCGCGCCGGACTCCCAATCGGCGGCCACCGCTTGATATTTTTGAATCAACATTGGAATATCACCCGCTAAAATATCGCGGTCAGCGGAAATCAATAATCCGCGCAAGACCGGATACGGAAGAACGCGCGGCAGCCACGCTAAATCCAAATCGGTCGTATAAAAGGCAGTTTCCACCGACCCATCGGCCATCTTCTCGATGATATCGTACACGATTGTTTTTTCCGCCAAAATAATTGTCTCTCGATCAATATGTCCCTCGAAGCCTCCGCATGTTCCAAGATTGATAAGCAAATCCGGTTTGAATTGATCAATTACATATTGCGCGGTTGCCGCCGCGGAAATCTTTCCCCAGCCGCCATGAAAAAGGGTCACGCGTATTTTGTCGAAGGTTGCATCGAAATATTCCCCGAATGGTGATTGTTGAATACCCGCTTCAGGGTAAAAGGATTTAACCGCGCGCCATTCACCGTTGGCAGAGATGATGATTACCGGCTTCATTCTTGCTTCCGAAGATCTGCGTTCAACTCGCGTGAGCCGTTGAGATAATCCATCAACAATTGCAAAGCGGCGTCGGCGGATGATGATTTATTCTGCAGGCGATTGCCTTCAAAGCAAAAGAGACGCGCCCATGCCCCATCTTGGGCAGACAAACCGATCCNNGCAGACAAAGCAATCCACGTTGTGCCAACTGGTTTATCCGGCAATCCGCCGCCGGGTCCGGCAATCCCGCTGACCGATATTGCGACATCCGCTTGAAGGACTTCGCGCGCGCCGCGCGCCATCTCCAAAACCGTTTCGCGCGAAACGGCGCCGAAAGTGTGCAGCGTATCCCAAGAGACGTTGAGCATCGCGACCTTGGCCTCATATGCATACGCTGCGACTCCGCCCACGAAGTAATCAGACGACCCCGGCACATCGGTGATGCGGCTGGCAATGAGGCCTCCAGTGCAGGATTCAGCTGTTGCAAGTTTGAGTCGACGAGTTCGAAGAAGTTCTCCGATTTGTATTTCAAGCGGATTGGTCAATTGCACCTCCAGGATTGTTCTTAATTATAATCTGCGTTGACTTATCAAATTGCCGTATTATAAAAACAGAACGGATCATCTCCGTTCTGTTTTCAGACAATCGTAAAACCTATCACCAGAAGTTCGAGGCGGCAGGAATAAGCCTCAACGCCACATCCAGGATCAAGCCGATCATGAACCATATCCCAAATGCGCGGTTGTTGCGAAAAGCCAGCGGCGCAAAGTAAAGCGGCCATCCGCCCCGCCCATCAGGAAACCCTTCGGGACGAGTCTCAGGCTTGGGCTTCAACAGTGCAGGATAAGTCTGAAGGAAGGTGGGAATTGCCAGCAAAACAATCGTCATGATTGGCGTATCGGGAATTGCGCTGGGCGGCTTTGGGCTTTTTGTGGTTGGCATCAGTGCATTCGTATGAAAGCGTTCGTGCAAGGAATGTGCTTTTAATTCAAGTTCGCGGGCTTTCATTTTTCTCAATCATAACCTACCCAACCAGACTTCAACCTGTTGATCATCACCAAGCAGATTAAATGGAATGACGTTTCCGCGAATCTCCCGGCCATTCACCTGCATTCGAGCGACTCCCTTGCAGACTCTTTGCTCGTTATAGACAACGATACGAATCATTTTGCCCCGAAAGCGGCGTACTGCTTTGAAGCCGTTCCACGCTGACGGAATACACGGATCAACCCGCAGGCTGTCGTATTCGGGACGAATACCCAATATCCAGGGAACGTCAGCCACTTGCCAAGGTATCGCATTGTGATTATTTTACCAGCTTCATCTTCCAATCCATTCTCCCCCGTAAAGCGATTCACATTCAATTATAATAAGCTGATCGCACAAGGATGCTTCGATGAATGACATAGTCAAGCAACTCGAAACCGCATTGAAGGACGCAACTGATCTTCGAACAAGAATCGATCATCAGAACGACTTGGCGTGGGAATTGCGGGATACTGATCCAGAACGGTCGCGTACGCTGAGCGAAACAGCTTATCAATTGGCAACTTCCGACTCATTTGGCGAACAAGTCTACAGTAACGGAGTGATAAAAAGCCTCCGTGGTCTTGCCCATTCGAATAGACGGGCCGGCAATCTATCGCTATCGCTGTCGCAATCCATGCAAGCGCTCGGCTATCTCGAGAGCGCCAGCTTGCCCAGCGCCGAAGCAGACGTTCTGCAGAGCATCGCCAT
>PLNY01000211.1 GCA_003141915.1 Anaerolineae bacterium
TACAGAATTACGGGCTGTCCCTTGAAATCTGATAAACGACGCGATGTGTTTGTATCATCCAATAACTCAAACTCAGGCGCAGGTATTCCAGACGAGATAGGCATATCAATAATCTCCTTACAAATATTATTTTAGTATACGTATAAACGCGATGACCTGCCAAATTTGTTGATCGGTCAATATGCCCTTCCAAGCAGGCATTGCCGTTCCATCAATTCCAGTGCTTATTTTCCAAAACAGAAAATCATCGGCAGCAATTTTACTGAGATCAACCAAATTAGCAGGACGCGGGTCAAGCGTCTGACTTGCGGGACCGTCACCATGACCATTTTCACCATGACAAGTAACACAATCAGTCTTAAATAAATTTGCACCCGCACTTACATCCGCATTGGATGGAATTGTTTTTCCCGCATAATCAGACGGAACTGTTGGTAAAGGCTGTGGAATAGAACCTGGAGTTTCAAGAGATTTGCTTGAACATCCGGATAAAACAAAAAACGAGACAACCATAAGGACTGTTAGCAAATTTCTCATAATGTTGCAATCCTTATTAAGCTTCTTATCTTAGGATGCCAATCTTTTTCAGATTTTCCTCGAGAACTTCCAAAGTGGCAGGTTTGATAATCATCGCGCTTGCGCCGCCTTTCATCACACGGGCGCGCGTTTCCGGCTGGTCATCCGATGTGATGACAATTACAGGAATGGGAACGAGCCTCGGTTCGCGACGCAAATAAGCCAGGATTTCCAAACCGTCCACACCGGGCATGTTGATGTCAAGAAGAATCAATCCGGGCGTAAAGCCGCTCAACAGCGTCATTGCCGGGCTGGCGCCATACGCCACGCGCGCAGTAATATCCAACACAGTTAACATTTGATGCAGTGCATCCGCCGTCGAGCGATTATCGTCAATAATCAGTGTGTCGTTCATTCGTCCTCCAAAATCACAGTGCCCATCACAGACACGTCATATCCTTTCAGTTTAGATACAGCCTCTCGAAACGCGCGCCCGTTCAAAGTGGTAGGTTCACTTCCTGTCAAAAGTCCGAAAAGAGGCGCCAAGAGCCAATTATCCGCGTATTTATTCGGAATGACGAGATCGTAACGTTCCTGAAACAATGGGATAAATTCCAAATCCAGAGCTTGTGCCGCGGCTGCGATTCCAAATCCGCAATCGGCGCGTCCCGATGCGACCGCCGCGGCAACGCCAAGATGAGTATATTCTTCTTGATTGTACCCTTGAATCATTTCAGTAGAAATCCCCATTAAGTTCAGATGATAATCAAGCAGAACGCGCGTGCCCGCGCCGCGTTGACGATTCACAAACTTGACTGTTGAGCGGCCGAGGTCTTCCAAAGTTTTGATTCCCCTTGGATTTCCTTTTTTTACAAGCAAGCCTTGTTGACGCAATGCCAGCGCAACAACTTTAACCGGAATGTTCGGCATGTATTGATGAATGTATGAAATGTTAAATTCATTCTTCCGTGGATCGAACAGATGCGAGCCAACCAAATGCGCTTCGCCGCGGCGCAACGCGACCAATCCGCCTTGCGAACCGACATTCGCAGATACAAAGCGACGATCATATTCGACGAGAAATTGCGCGAGCAGATCAAGAGTCAAATCATGCGAGCCGATACAAAAAATAGTTCGCTCAAGTTCAGCTTTGCTTCGATAAAGATGAACCTGAACTTTTTCTCCGGCTTCAACTCCCTGAATGCCGGGCGGAAGAATTACCAGTCCATCCGCTTGAACTAATGAAGTGATGACGCCCGCCCCGCGTGATAATGGCGCGGCTAATAAGTTATTTCCAACTTTACCGACCGCCACGCGGACATAATCTTCATCGCCTGCAGGTGAATTGATCTTGCGAGTCAATTGCGCGAATTCAATTTGCAATTACCGGATGCCCTGGCCGCACCGCAACTCCGTGAACCAGAAGAGTTCCAAGTTTCTCGACCACTTTTGCAGAGAAATCCTCCGCGCCTGCAGATGAACCGGCATTCAATAAAATCAAATCTTGATTTCGCGCTGCTTCGATCACGCGCTGACAAATCAAATCGAAATCATCTTTCATAATTGGAAAACGCGTCGGCTCGCCGCCCATGGATTTGATCTGCACCGCAAGTACCAACGAGTTGTATTCAAGAATATCACCCGATTTTAGTTTCGATCCAATCGGGACAAGTTCCGAGCCGGTTGGCAGAATTGCAACGCGCGGTTTGCGCGCCACTTTGATTTCATCAAAACCCGAAGCGGCAATCGCTCCCAAATCAACGGGACGCAAAACATGACCTGCAGGCAAAACCAATTGCGTCGCGATAATGTCCTCGCCAAGCGGACGCTCATGCCTCCATGGTGCGACTGCCCCACGGATTCGAATCGTTTTTGGCTTGCGAATGTCGGTTGTGATCCCGCCGCGCTCATCCAATGATTCGACATTCTCGATTGGAATCACAGCATCAGCCCATTCCGGCAATGGATCGCCGGTATCTACATATTCCGCATCGGGACCGATTTCAAGATTCAATGGAACAGATGGCAAGGCGCCATTCGTCATAATGGCGCGCACCGCGAAGCCATCCATCGCAGAGGCGTGATAATTCGGCGATGAGACCTTTGCCCAAATCGATTCAGCCAACACGCGCCCCAACGCGTTTTCATCAAGCGGAATGGATTCCGAACCAGGCACGCGCCAAAGATTTGCATCTTTCAACGCAGCTTCAAGACGAGATTGCGCTTCGGGAAGAGGAATATCGTGGAGATAAAGAGACACAATAATCAGCCTTCAAATAATGGTTTCAGGCGAAATACGCCGAATTTTGAAAGACAAAGGCCGGGTTTACATCATGGATGTCACTAGCACGCGCGAAATGGCGGCGATGTTTTCGATGGCTGGATTAAAGCATGTCGAAAGCAAATGGATTTGGTATCCGTTAAAAGTGCATGCGGCAGAGAAATAGACATTGAAACTTTTTTTTATTTCCTCTGCAAAATAATCATTCCTGAATTATCATACACCTGAACAAAGCCTGCATTCGATTGAACCGAATTCAACAACGAACTGGTTGCCTTCGATTTTTGAATCAATAAATAATCATAACTCAAGCCTGTGCTTGCCGACCAAGCGCTCACGCAATCCAAAGTTGTGCAAGCCTGCAATGCAATCAAACTCCGCAGGCGCGGAAAGAAATCCTGGTTGAGATTCCATTCCAAGCCTTGCATGGTCGTCTGGCTTTCGCGTTGCGCCAATGCCGGAAACCATTCTTGAATCGGATCGGACATGATGCCGGAGCTTCCGGTCAGCAAAAGGAAGCGGCTGCCTGGAGCCGTGTTTTCACTCACCCACTGCATCGCCCGGAACGGTTCGGGCGTATGCAAGCTGGTGTTGACCAACACAAAAGAATACGCGCCACACTCCAGGAAAAGATAAAACATCATCATAACCAGAGTTGCATTGAACCAGCGCAATTTTATAAAATCCACCGCAACAACTGATTTTGTTTTCAGCCAATTGATGACAAAGGGCAGCGCGTCCGCAAAACCGATTCCACAAAGAAGCGAGAACGCCAAAAAGGAAGTCGTGCCCGCGCTGCGCTGATCCAGAAAGTAAGCGAGAGCCGCCCAAAGGACGAGAACGAAGCGGCGATGAGCCGCCTCCCAAATGATTCCTGTCACGCGTAGAATCATCAAGATCGGAATGAATGTATCGCGGGCGAATAAGTCGGACACGAAAACGTTAAGCGGAAACGCATCATGCACGCCGCTGCCGGCCGCGCTGAGGAACGGAGCGAGTCCATGCTGGAGATAAACCGTCAGCCACCACGGCGCAGACACAAGCCCGGCAAGCATTGCCAGAACAAAAGTCTGCAATAATTTCTTCCACGAATGCTTGGTGAACAGCCAAAAGAACGCGATGCCGAAGGCGGTATGAATTGCCGTCTGCGGATGGCTCATCACGCTCAATCCGCCCAAGACCGATGCAATGAACACAAACTTCCATGAACCGGTTTTAAAGGATCGCACGGAAAAATGGAGCGCCAGCAACATGAACAACGCGCCAAAAGCACGCGTCAGACCGCCGCCCATGATTTCCCAGCCATAAACGGGAGCCAGCGCATAAAAGACGGCGGCCAGCGCGGCGCGTGGACGATCTTCCAATAAAGTTTCAGCGAGCAGGAAGAATGCAGGGATGGTCAATATGTTGACGATCACCGGCAGCCAGCGCAGGATGTCCAAATCCGGAATACCGATGGCACTGAGAAGCGCTCCCGCGTAAAAACCAAACGGCGGATAAGCAAAAGGAATATTTGAGTAGTTATATAAAGTGAACGCGGGAATCAAAAAGTGATTGGCTTTCAGTTCGCGCAGCATGACGAAGAACATGCCGCCGTCGTTTAACGGGAATCCCGCCATCAGCCCGGGAAAGAAGCGAAGGATAACGCTCAGGAAAATGGTCAGGCCAAGTATCAGCTTGATCCATTCATCGCGCTTGATGTTTCTAGTTTGCATCATTC
>PLNY01000193.1 GCA_003141915.1 Anaerolineae bacterium
CATTTATTTCGTGGTATGTCATCATCACGCTGTTGGGTTGGCTGACATTTCCGCTGGCGTATTTTCTTTTTCCGGCGCTGGCGGACCGCGGCTACAGCCTTTCGCGCGTGGCAGGGCTGTTGATCTGGGGCTATCTATTTTGGATCTTCACCTCGCTTGGTTTGACTCAAAACAACATCGGCGGAATTTTATTTGTACTTCTCATCTTGATCGGTTTAAGCACATGGGTAATCGTATATCGTAAATCGGAAATTGGAAATTGGATTCGTTCCAATCTCCGCCTTGTCATCAGCGTTGAAGTTTTATTCCTCCTTGCATTTGCTTTCCTNNTCCTATTATTACTTCGGTTATGTGATGACAGCCATGCTCGCAAAACTGGCGGGGCTTACCGGCAGTGTGGCACACAACTTGATGACTTCGCTCATCTTTGGGCTGGCTGCAATCGGTGCGTATGGGATTCTTTTTAACCTTCTTTCGGCAGTCAATAGAAAATTTCAAAACGCAAACCATTCATCTCCAATCGGCTTTTCGTTTCTCGCCCCTCGATTTTTGCTTCTTGTCAGCAACGTCGAAGGCTTCCTTGAAGTTTTACATCGTCGTGGAATCTTTTGGCCTGCGAATTCGACTTTCAACTTCTGGACGTGGCTCGGGATCAAGGATTTAAGCGATGCGCCGGCCCGGCCTCTGACTTGGATTCCGGATCGCTTCTGGTGGTGGTGGCGCGCCTCACGCGTTGTCATGGACTTTGATTTGAGAGGTAACTTTCAGGAAGTCATTGACGAGTTCCCGTTCTTTTCCTTCCTGCTCGGCGACCTGCATCCGCATGTGCTGGCGATCCCATTCAACCTGCTGGCTGTTGCGATTGCGCTGAATCTTTTTCTCGGCGGTTGGCGCGGCGAGATCAATCTTTTTGGTTTCCGCTTGAACATCAGCAAAACGGGGTTTCTGTTCGCGGCGTTGACTCTCGGTGGCTTGGCCTTCCTCAATACTTGGGACATCCTAATCGGCGCGGCGTTGATCGTCCTTGCTTACGTTCTATTCTGCGTTCATGAAGCAGGCTGGTCGTGGTCGCGTCTCGAAGATGCTCTGGTGTTGGGCATCCCGCTTGGATTGTTCGCTATAGTTCTTTATCTGCCGTTTTATTTTGGCTTTTCAACGCAAGCCAGCGGCATTTTGCCGAACATCATCAACCCGACGCGCGGCGCGCAGTTATGGGTGATGTTTGCACCGTTTTTCATTCCTTTGATCGCGTACAGCATTTACCTTTCATTCGGTGAACAGCGCACTGCCCGCTGGTCGCTGGCCATTCTACTGGCCGCTGGCTTCGTCCTTTTGCTTTGGGGATTCTCATGGCTGTTGAGCCTGGGAGTGAAGTTCACTGACCCGGTGATTGCCCAGCAATTTCTCCAATCGCAGGGCGTCGCAAATCTTCGATCTTTGTTTGCAGAAGCAACTCTGCGCCGTCTCTCTTATATTGGCGGTCTATTGACCGTTCTTGTGATCCTGACTCCTGCCATCGCGTTTCTCATCGCAAATAGTCAACAAACAATCGACAACGATCAAACATCCACCATTAACCATGATCCATTGTCTATTACCCATTCCCCATCCACATTTGTCTTTCTTCTTATTGTCCTTGCATCGCTCTTAGTCATTGCTCCCGAATTTGTTTATCTGCATGATGAGTTCGGCACGCGCATGAACACCATCTTCAAGTTCTATTATCAGGCCTGGCTGTTGTGGAGCATCGCCGCGGCGTTCGGCATCGCGATCCTTCTTCAACATTTGCGCGGCGCGTTGGATTGGATTTTTCGCGTGGGTCTCGTGATTCTGTTGTTCATTTCGCTAACTTATCCCGCGCTGAGTATTGCAAACAAAACCAATGATTTCAATCCAACCTTTGGCTGGACGCTCGATGACTTCACCCGCATTCAGCATACTACTCCCGATGAAGCTGCCGCCATTGAATGGCTCAAGTCCGCGCCGGATGGAGTGGTCGCGGAAGCCGTCGGCGGAGGCTACACCAGTTATGGGCGCATCTCTGAATATACCGGCTTGCCGACGGTGATCAATTGGCCCGACCACGAATCTCAATGGGGACGCACTAGCGCCGATCTGGGCACGCGTCAGGATGATATCAAAACACTATACAGCACGCCCAACTGGCAGGCTGCGCTTGCGATCATCAATCAATACAACATTCAATACATCTATATCGGCGACCTCGAGCGTTCCACGTATCCGGTACAGGAGGATAAGTTCCGCGCTCATCTCATGCAGGTCTTTCATCAAGGCAATGTGACAATCTACGAAGTCAAGTAAAATAGACCTAACCTGTATGTCATTGCGAGGAGCCGCGAAGCGGC
This sequence comes from Anaerolineae bacterium, assembly GCA_003141915.1. GTDB lineage: Bacteria > Chloroflexota > Anaerolineae > Anaerolineales > Villigracilaceae > Fen-1038. The sequence continues at coordinate 2,367 of PLNY01000193.1, forward strand.
GACGTGGCAATCTGCTGTTGAACTGGAGATTGCTTCGGGCTAACGCCCTCGCAATGACATCTGAAATGAATAACCAATGAAACCATTCCGTCATCAAACCGCTCTTTATATTGTCGCTTTTCTTTTGGCGCTCGTCGTGCGCTTGATCCGTCTCGGCACGTGGACGCTGACCGACCCTGAAGCCCAATGGGCATTGCAGGCGCTCAGTGTTGTGCAAGGTGCGCATCCTGCGCTTGGCTCACAACCCGCCTATGTTTTGCTGACCAGCATCGTTTTCTTTTTCTACGGCGGCGGGACAAATTTTTGGGCGCGATTTATTCCGGCTCTGGCTGGATCATTTCTTGTCTTCGTTCCATTTCTTTTTCGCGAACGCCTCAAACCCCGCCCCAGTTTGATCCTGGCCTTTTTCCTCGCATTCGATCCGGGCCTGGTTGCGCTCTCGCGCCAGGCCGGTAGTTCGATCCTCGCCGTGACATTTGTTTTGTTTGCGTGGGGCTTCTGGCAACGAAGGCAGTCGCGCTTAGCCGGAGTCTTTGCCGGGCTGGCTTTGCTTTCGGGCGCGTCGCTTTGGGAAGGTTTGCTCGGCCTCGGGTTGGCGTGGGCAATTCTTCAGATGATGGAGAAGCGCGCGCAGACAGAACCCGCTTCAAGTCCCGCGCGAAGCGAATGGTTGTCGGCGTTGTGGTTTGGAATCGGAACCCTGCTTGTCGGCGGGACGTTATTCTTTTTAGCGCCCAATGGATTGAGCGCATGGTTATCATCCCTGCCGGAATATCTAAGCGGCTGGACGCGCTCCTTGGGAATCTCGGCGGACATGATGTTGTTCTCGCTGATCGCTTATCAACCGCTGGCAGTGATTTTAGGAGTGATCACAATTGTGCGCGGCTGGATGAACGGAAGCAAACGCGTGATGCGACTCAGCATATGGATGTTGGTCGCATTACTGCTTGCGTTGTTCTATCCATTCCATCAGGTCAGCGACTTGGTTTGGATGCTGATTCCGTTGTGGTCGCTGGCCGCGTTGGAATTGGCGCGCGCAGTGAACATCCTGCCGGAAGAACGGCGGCAGGTGATCGGCGTGGCTGGATTAAGTATATTTATTCTTT
>PLNY01000219.1 GCA_003141915.1 Anaerolineae bacterium
GACTTCCGCGTGCAGCTTCTCAGTTAATGATACGGCTAAGAAGTCCACATGGATCAAGCCGCCCTTGATATAGTTGCGCTGTCGTTCGCGCACCAGAGCCGGATATTCCTTGCCGTCCACATCAATCGTCACCAACGTGGATGAACCGACTTTGCTCAGCACCAAATTAGCGGTGTGCGCATCCAGCGAAACCTTGACCGGTTCCGTGTGGCGGCCATAGATCACCGCCGGTAGTTTGCCTTCGCGGCGCAAAGCCTTTACCTGCTTGCCGCGTACCTCGCGCTTGGATGCTTTTAGTACAACTTTCTCCATCGTATCTCCTCGAGCGCCTCTCACCCTGTTTGACAGGATTACCTTCGCTCTTTAGAATGAATTTTTGTAAAGCGGGCTGTATTTTAGCCGCATGAATGTTTTCCGTCAAGCAGAGAAATAGTTAAACACCAAGGATACAAAGTACACAAAGGGAAAAATATCCACTTAAAAGTTTTTACTTCGCGACCTTCGTGTCCTTTGTGTTTGAACCAGCAGGTATAATAACGCCGATGAAAAAATATTTGTATTTCACAGTCTTCGTTTCCGGCATGACGACTCTCGCCGCAGAGTTGGCTGCCTCGCGCTTGATTGGCAATGTGTTCGGGACAAGCAACTTGGTGTGGGCCAGCATCATCGGACTCATTTTGATTTATCTGACGGCTGGCTATTTCATCGGCGGTCGTTGGGCGGACCGTTGGCCGGACGCGGCCACGTTGTATCGAGTCCTGGCTTGGGGCGCGTTCACGCTCGGCGTGGTGCCTTATATTGCGACACCGGTTTTGAGATTCGCCGCGCAAGCCTTTGAGGGACTCGATGTGGCTGTATTGCTTGGGTCATTCGTCGGCGTGCTGATTCTGTTCTGCGTTCCCGTTACGTTGCTCGGCATGATCTCGCCTTATGCGATTCGCCTGAGCGTGGATGATCCCAAAAGCGCAGGCACGACTTCCGGTGCAATCTATGGCATCTCCACGCTCGGTTCATTTATCGGGACATTTCTTCCGGTGCTCGTCACCATCCCCACCATCGGCACGCGCCTGACCTTTTTATCATTCAGTCTCGTTTTATTGCTCGTGGCTTTGATTGGATTGGGCAAATATGCCAGCCGCCGATTAATGGCTTGGCATTTGTGGATGCCAGTTATATTGATTGCCATTGCAATCCTTTCAAACAACCAAAGCCTGAAAGATTCAACCGGGCAAGTTTACGAAACCGAGTCCGCGTATAACTATATTCAAGTGCAACAAATTAACGGCTATACCCTGTTGCGATTAAATGACGGCGAGGGTGTTCACTCTATTTACAATCCAAACACATTGAACTATGGCGGGCCATGGGCGCAATTTCTGGTCGCACCGTTTTTCAACGCGGACTATTCACCGAATCAAGTTCATCGTATGGCGATTGTCGGCTTGGCGGCGGGGACAACTGCACGGATGGCGAGTGCCGTCTTCGGTCCGATTCCGATTGACGGCTACGAACTCGATCCGAAAATTATCGAGGTTGGCAAAAAATATTTTGGCGAGAATCTCCCAAACCTAAACGTCATCATCGGCGATGGACGCTGGAATTTAGAGCAAAGTCCGTATCAATACGACCTCATCGCAGTGGACGCCTATCGCCCGCCTTACATTCCTCCGCATATGACCACGCAGGAGTTTTATCAAATCGTCTATAACCACCTCACCGCTAATGGCGCGGTTGCGATCAACGTCGGCAGTGTGCCGGGTGACCGCCGACTCATCAATGGACTCGCAACCACCATGGCAACGGTCTTTCCTTCGATTCACATCATGGACATTCCGGGCACGCTCAATACCATGATCTTTGCAACCAAGCAACCCACCACAGCGGATAACTTTACTGCCAATCTTTACGCGCTTTCGCGTCGCACAGACATCAATCCGATTTTGCTTTCAACCATGCAGACCACTTTCGCAAACATGAAACCCGGTTATGACACCACCCAAGTCTTCACCGATGACCACGCGCCGATTGAATGGATCGTTGACGATATGGTCATCCGCTTCACATTGAGCGGAGGACTTTCAGGATTGCAGCAATAAAGCATTATTGTGTTTCATTGGGATTATTGCCCGCTTTTCTGAACGGAAATAAAACATATTCGATCTACTATATTCGTTGGACAGCGTATTACCAATTTTGAACCATCCGGTGACCATGCCAGTCCACCCTCAAAGAACTTATTATAGTCAGGTAGAACATTAACGCTTTGACCAGATATAACATCTACAAGGTACAACCCTTGGAGATTATTGGCTTCATCTTGAGACCAGATATTACCAACAGCAAGCAGGTGGCGATTATCGGGAGCCCACACAGAATTATATACAAGAGGAAGTCCCTCTGTTTCCTGGGGCATAACGCTAAACATAGTTACCTTCCCTGTGATCGTGTCTAAAACAGCCAAGTCCGCTGAATAGGTAGGGTACCAATATTTTGTTGACCTGATAAACGCCAGATAGCGTCCATCTGAACTCCAGCGCGCTACTTCAGCCCATCCTCNNCTCGCCCGGTATCGGCGTTCAATATAAAAGTGTAACCGCCACCTCCGTTGGCTGCGCTATACAAAAAGACCAACGAGGTGCCCGGCTGCCAAGCCGTTTCATAAGATACGGGATAACTATCTCTAAGTGCCTTAGCATAATCCCATTGAGTGGGGTCGAAGGAAGTAGTAGATGGAATAGCCTGCATGGCGGCATTCCACTTGGGTAGTGGCTTATCTGAAAGATAAAGCGCTTCGCTTCCATCTGGTTTGACAGCGAAAGGAAGTTGCGGCAGGTTGTCAGCCAGCTTTTGCGCGGTAGAAGGGTTTCCATAACTGGCCCACACTTGAAGGGTAAATGTATCGGCGGCATGGGCCTTGTCAATACTCGTATAGTTCATAGCCGGATATACCACCGCGTTTAACCCCGGATTCCACGATGGAGGCCCATTACTTTCAGTGCGGATGCCATAAACTTTTGATGTGCCCGTCACGGTATTGTACA
>PLNY01000395.1 GCA_003141915.1 Anaerolineae bacterium
TATCTTTGAATTTCAAGCCACTTCAGTTTCAATCAACACGCAATCCATTTATAAATCCTGCGAAAGTATTCTAATTTGCGCAAACGACGATAAAGATGGGCGTGGGGCGGCAAAGGCCAGTTTTTATGTATGTAGTGAGCATGTTTGTAAGTGGCTCGAAGGTGGCTGTTGTTTCGCATCCACGAGTCAATCCGTTTCTCAAAAAGCTCGCCTCCATATCGCGGATAACGCGCAGAGTCGGGATGGAATTCATTGTAGATGCGTTGGCGAAATTCCCGCGAACGAACAAGGTAACATTGATCAGAAAAGCCACCGGGACCAATATAGAAGTCGTCTGTTTCCTCGGCTGCTCCACCTTTTGCCTCGCGATGATTTTCCTCCCAATCGAGATTGCAAACCTTGACGCGCGGATCCTGTGACATCAAATGCACCGCACGAGACACCCAATCACAAGTGGTGGCTGGAATACAATCGCCGGCATAATGCAAAAGGAAATCAGAGCGACATAAGAAAATGCCGACTAACTCGGCTATGGAATAGGGATAGCCTATTCCCAACGAACTCCGACTGATTGAAAAGAAATCAAGCACTGCAGCGGCGTGTTCTTCCACAATGACATACTTGGATATCCACCCCTGCTGTACGGCGCGTTCTGCGCCTTTGGACACCACAGAGTAATTTTTCACGTTGTTAATCATCAGGATTTTTTCACTGAAAGGATAAGTATTGCGTTCCGCCAACAGGCGCAGCCGTTCGCCATCAAGAATATGTTTCCAGTCATATTCCCAACATTTTGTTTCGAGGGTTACCGTGGGGGTCATAGAAACGCATGAGAAACTAATGATTTACCTTTCTCCCGATTTCGCAGGCTGTTGGCAGGACATTGTCCGCCGTTGGTGCCAGATTGAAATCCACCTTATCGTCCCAATAATCACGAAGGAACCGCCTCATTTCATCGCGCAGCCAATCGGCATCATATATGGCATCCATTTTGCCAGCCTGCCCGTAAACCTGACCGCTATACCATTGGTGATACGCGATTGGAGAACCGTTAAAAAAATAAACCTGCCCCAAACCGTACCCTGTGTGTTCCGAATCCAAAGTCAATATGGCATCCGGCTGATTTTGACGGACCAACTGGGTCAACCCATAGTAGCGCTCCAGGGGATGCTTCCCCCACGCGGCACGCCAGATAAAAGGTTTGGCTGACCACGCGCGAATGCGTGGCGCATCCATCACCATCAAACTGGCATGGACAAACTCCGGCCGCGTGCGAAACGCCTGCCCGGTCATCCGCGGATAACGCCCGCTAAAGTTCGGATGGGTGGCACGGAATTCATCACGCGGACCGATGAGAATCTTTCCGGATTCAATCAGTCGAATGACGGGATCCAGGGAGGCCAATAACACACAATCCTGGTCGAGAAATATTCCAACACGGGTTCGAATCCGGCGGAACATATAGTTCAACAACCCGGTATGCCGGTGTTTGCCCGCCAAGGGGTGCAACTCCGCCCCATATGGCGCACAGACTTTCTTTGCCGCGAGGAACTCGCGCCAAACGGAGCTTGCATCCGCCACAATCACCCGTGCAGCGGGATGGAAACGGCGAATGGAGTGCAAGGTGGCATCGAGAAATTCCGGCGAATTGAAATGAGCAATGCAAAAAGTGATGGAAGCTTTTGGCGCGGGGAGCAGGAATTGTTTGCAACGGAACAGCATGGCCTCACACAGCCGCCGGCAGAAAGTAAAGGCCTCCATTTTCATTTTGAAGTATTCTGGCGGTTAATCTTTCCAGCGTTGCCTGATTTCGACCCGGTGATTCTTCTGGCAAGCAACATGGACCGGGCAATGGCTTGATCCATGTCATAATAGCGATACTCCCCCAAACGCCCGCAGATCAGGAGGTTGGGAATCAAATCGGCCCTTTCGCGGTAACGTTGATAAAGTCGTGCGTTTGTTTCATCCGGAAATGGATACTCGTAGTCATTCGGATTGTCTTGCGTAATTGTCATCTCGCGGGAAATCACGGTGCCACGGATCTGTTTTGCGTAATCGCACGGCATCATGTGTTTCCATTCCAACGTGCGGATGTGCGGCCCGTTTGCCGGATCGGGATTATTGACCTGACCGCATGGCTGCGCAAAGCCCACATTCGGCAAATATTCATGCTCGCGGCGCTGGCTGCGATATTTGAGCCGCCCTAGATCAAACCCAAAATATTCATCTATCGGTCCGGTAAATATGGTTTTCTGCGCCAACTTGAATTCTTCCCGGCATTTTAAGTAGTCGCAATTCAACAACACCGGGACGCCTTCCAACATTCGTCGCATGAACTCCGCATAACCATTTTCAGGAATGCCCTGGTGTTTGTGTTTCACCAACCGAAGGTCGTTGTCCGCACGCACATCAAACCTTTTGGCCAGATCGGCAGACAAAGTCCGCGGTGGCACACCCCACTGTTTTTGGGTATAGCTCTTCACAAACTTCTCGTAAATCGCCAGTGGCATCATGGAAAGAGAAGCCTCCTCAAAATTTGAAGGTTTACCCTTGAAGGCGGGCTCCCACTGTTCACCTATGGTCCGGCGAATGTAGCTCGTGGTGACCGGCCAATTTTCAAAACCACCGTCTACGAACGATTTCAACTCCGGTTCGTATTTGTAAAACACGGAAAAACGGCGGACAAACGCCCAAAGTCCTTCATCGTTTGTTCGGAAATAGTGTGGTCCATAAGTGTGAATGCGTATCCCGCTGGGATGAAAATGGTCATGGACGTTGCCGCCGACGTGGGAGCGTCGGTCAACCACCAAGACGCGCTCACCCACATCCACGAGTTGCCTGGCAATTACCGCACCCGTAAGTCCGGAGCCGACAATGAGATGATAAGACCCCATCAAACTGTTTCCTTTCCAAGTTCTTGCATCAGAAAACGGTTTAATTCGAAAGTGTAATTGGCTTTACGTTGTTGCACAAGGTCACCATCTCCTGCGGATTTTGCGATAGACGATTTTTGCCCACGGTGAGTTTGGCCATAACGTGGCAAAACACCATAGAAGCCATTTGAAACGGGTTGGACAATGCAACCAGGCACGGAGCGCCGCTGCGGGCACAGTCTTGGGTTGTGTTTCAATCAGCGGACGAACCCTGGCCAATTCCAGGTTACCGCGGGCAATTTGCAAGGAACGTTTGTAAACTCGTCGGCGCGCCACAGGCTGCGGTCTTGCCAGCGCCTTCTCCAATACAAGTATGATAGCCCCGCACAATTGAAGCGTATTGCGGGTGACACTGCCCGACCAGACCCGATAGCGAACCAACGGTTCTCGGACACCTTTTGCACAAAGCCCATGTTCGGCGATGCGCAACCATATGTCCCAATCCTCTGCTGTTGGTAATTCAATATCGAACGAGCCGATCTTATCCAGTATTTCCCGTTTGATCATCACTGTGGACATGCCGAACAAGTCAAAAAAGATTAAACGCCGGCCTACATCGCCGTCGGGAAACTTGTGAGGGTCGCTGTAGCGTCGACTTAAATCACTCTGGCCGTCCCAGAGGAAATAATCGGTAAAAAGCAGATTGGCGCGCGGTTTCTGTTTGAGCAAATCGAGCTGTGNNCCAACACTTTGATGCGGGAATCCTCATCTGCAAATTTTTGCGCAAGCGCATGGCTGCCATCGCTTGAACCGTCATCAACGACGATGACTTCGAAGTTCTGGTAAGTCTGTTGTCGAACTGAAGTCAGAGCATCCGACAGGACGGCTGTTCCGTTGTGAACCGGAATGATAACAGAAACAAGCGGGGTGTCATTCATGTGTCGGACGACATGGTCAATGTTCATTAGTTTTGGCATCCGTTGTTTCCACAAGTAACTGCCAAGCTAGGCCGCAATTGCGGCAGATTTGAAACAGATGTCCGACGGACTTTGGATAACTCAATGGCAGCATGATCAATGCGGCCAGCAGGTGAATCAGGATATGAAACGGTGCGGCAACAATACGTCCCGCCCTGAACAATTCACGATCCCAGCCGTTATGCCGCGATTTTAACCGTTGGATCGCGATGGAACGGCCTCCGGCAAACCACGCAAGCATGGTTGCGGAGAAAGCCAGTCGGCTGGCCGGCACAAAATGCCGGATGGCGGCACCGGGCAACCACCAGACTTCGTAACCTGCGTCCTGAAGACGGAGATTCAGATCGCTCTCTTCACGACTCATCATTTTTTTCCCTTTGCGCCCGAGCCGGGTGTCAAACATTCCAACTGCAAGTGCCGGTTCACGCCAGTAGGCGCTGTTCCCTCCCCACGGGCTGT
>PLNY01000011.1 GCA_003141915.1 Anaerolineae bacterium
ATCCAGTCGCGAATGCGTTTAGTTTCATCATCATCCGGCGCGACGTGCCACTCGCCCGTTTGCGCGATTAAATTCAACCGGCGTGCTGCGCTGATGTGTGTGTGCGGCCAGAGCGAATTTTGCATGGTGGTCGGAATCCAGAATCGTTCGTCAAACTTCAGAGTCCCGAGCCGACCGCGTGCATGGTGGATGCACGTTGCTTTGATAGCCCCTTGATTCAATGCCAGCGCGACCATGTCGAGTCTGCCTATGCCGTCATTGAATAAATGCTTTTTGGCCTGCGCATTGTAGAGACGGTCTGCCTTTGCGTGTTTGGGCGTCTCGCATCGGATTGATTNNTGAGCATGAGGCTTTTCTCTTGTCGGCGGATTTCTGCTTGTGAGCAGCCGCAGAACGCAGCGACCGCTTTCCGGACGGTGTGCCGGTCCAGAGCGCCTTCTTCGTTTTCGGTTTGTAATTGAAAGTCATTTTTTGCGGGTTTCTGTTGAAAACAACCTCATACAACCTCACATTTTTCGGGTAGAAGCCCCTTGAAACTTCGTTCCTTGAGGGCCGTGAAATAAGTTTGCTTGCCGTCCCAAATGTAGGACAGGAATGCTTGAACCTGAATTTCTCCTTCGGAATGTAGTAAATGCCGCCCGTCGCCGGCTGTTGTGAGGCTGATTCGGCAAGCACAATCCGGCACGGTGAAAACCGGCTTGCCGTTCATGGTGGTTCGTTCATTCATATTTTAATGCTTTTCGTTCTTGTTATTTACCGGCGGTGTCCAGACCAGCCCGACATCCCGGTATTCATCACCCTCTTGCCGGGTCCAACCCGCCGCCATTGCTTCCTTCACAACCCGTCCGGATACTTCCGGAGTAACCAGATCGCCCGCTCCGTCTATCACCACACCGAATTGGTTCATGGTTCTGCCGTGGAGCGATTTGCTCTCGAATAAAATCGGTGAGTTGAAACGTGGTTTCATAAATCAATCTGTGTACGGCCTGCGGTCTGTATTGCCCGGCATGTCACTGTTATCTATTTTCGCTGCGCTCTCAAACCGGGTGATGCCCCGCAAGAATGTGAGCCGCACGTCCCCGGTCGGGCCGTTCCTGCTCTTGGCTATCAGCAGGTTCACCGGCCCGGCCTCAACCTGTTCCCCGGCTTCATCCTCATCATCGATCTTTGGTTTGTAAAGAAAACAGACTATGTCGGCATCTGCCTCAATTTGGCCAGATTCACGCAAATCTGAAAGCCTTGGCCTGCGCCACCCAGATGATTCAATACTTCGATTAAGTTGAGACAAAACTATAATTGGAACACGAAGTTCTTTCGCTAACGCTTTTATTCCTGCCGAAATTTCACTAACTTCCTGTTGCCGGTTATCTTGCCCGCGTTTGCTTGAACTATGAAGAAGCTGTAAATAATCCACACCGAAAAGCTTCACGTTGAACTGTTGCACCATGCGCCGTGCCCGCGCCCGCAAATTCAGGATGGACAGCCCCGGCGTGTCGTCTATGAACAGTTCCGCGTTGTTGAGCCGGCCAGCCGCCGACGTGAGCCGGGGAAAGTCCGCTTCGCTGGCAAAGCCCTGGACGATGTTCCGTGCGTTCACGCGGGCCGCTGAACAGACCGTCCGGAACGCCAGTTGCTCCTTCGTCATTTCCAAACTGAATATCCCGACCGGGATTTTCTGATTCAATACCACATTCTCCGCGATGTTGAATAAAAGTGAAGTTTTTCCTAAAGCGGGTCTCGCCGCAATTACAATCATGTCGCCGTCCATCAGCCCGCCGGTGAGTTGGTCGTAATCAGCGAAACCAGTCGGTATTCCGCTGACGATGTTCTTCCGGGTAACGCTGTCTTCAATCCGCTGTAAAACGCCGGGAATTAGTTCCCTGAACTTCGTCACCGTGTTCGTGTTCTTTGGACGTATGGCCAGGATGTCCCGCTCAACCTCATCCATTAAAACATCCACTTGGCCCTCATAGTCAAAAATTCTTCCGACAACGTCCGTGCAGGTGGCAATGTATTTTCGGAGAACATATTTCTCCAAAACGATTTCGTTGTAGTAATCCAGATTGGCCGCACTTGGGACCGAGTCTTGAAGTTGCGCCAGATACGCGATGCCACCGATTTGTTCCAGCAGGTTTTTGTCCTTCAACCGCTGTTGCAGGGTGATAACGTCAACAGCGATGTTCGCTTCGTACATCTGGACGAGTTCGTCCCAAATCGTCTGGTTCCGCAGGTCGTAAAACACTTCCTTCCCGGCATCCCCAAAGAACATGATGCAGGCCGGAATACATTCCCTTGGGGAAATCAGGCAGCAGCCGATGGCTCCCTGCTCATTGGGAATAGATGACGGCGGAAGCCGGTCAATTCCCGGCCCGGCAGAATCCGCGCGAGACGAGCGTTGGCGGCGGGCATGTTTCAGATCCGCCCCGGCTCCGGCTTGGTCTGATGCGGAGTCAATCATCAGACATCTTCACTTCTTCGGCGCGGGCGATAGCGGCATTAAGTTTTTTTCTGACAGCATCGCCGCCCTGCAAACTGCCGATAAATGGATACGCTTTAGATGCGGCCTTCACTAACTCCGGCAGCACGTTCGCCGCGTGGGCCGCATATCTTCGGTTGTCCGAAAGTTGAGGTTCGTCTTTTGCAAACGTTCCGCGAGCGTCCCACGGCAGCGGCGTTATAATTTTTAATAAAATTTCCAACTTCCCGCGCCGTGGTGTTGTGATGTTTCTGTCGAGTCTCATGGTTCGTGTCCTTGGTTGTTTGTTTACCGAAAACTTGGCCATGCACAGACGGTTATGCCGCCCTGCTCTTTCATCCGGCTTACCAGTGAGTCGCCGAATTGCCTCTGAAATTCTTCCGGCGTGGCGTTGTCAATTACCAGTGTGTCCTTCACCCCGCTGTTGTACCGGCTGTTTATAATTTCAAACAGGATGTTGTTCTCCCAATCCGACTGCCCGCGCTTTCCGATTTCATCAATTACCAGAAGTGAGCAGCGTTTCATCGCGCTCACGATGTCCCATTCGGTCTCGCAATCCTTTTGGTTGTACGAACGCCGGAGCCGCAGAAAGAAGTCCATCGCCGTCGTGTAACGGGCCGACTTCATATTTGCTGTGGCGTGAATCATCAACTCGACGCCGATCTGAGTCTTTCCACTTCCTCGCCCACCGATTAACGCCCGCAAGTATCCAGTGCCGCGCCGGGCGATGTTTTCCGCCAGCACTTCCGACCAGGCCTTGTGCTTGTCGCTGAGTTGCGCGTGTTGCGTGACGTGCTTCGCTGGAGCGTTCCACGTCTCGCGCAAAGTTCTGATTCGTTCTTCGTTTGGATTTGTCATTTTGGTCCTCCGCGGTATTCGACCGGACATTGGATTTGTTCGCGTGTCTCACTGATCTGCCGAGCGGTTTGATTTGATCGGCGGTTTAGTTCCTGGCGGATACTGTTAAATGCAGAATCGAATTTTGCTAGTTCTCGTCCTTGGTTTACACACGCCCAGTGGGTTTTTGAATTTTCTTGTGCCCAAGCCTTTTGAGCTATTTGAATTATTTCAGCCGGTTGAATCCCGGTTGCCAGCAATCGATCCGCCGCCTTACCATCAACCGCACCTCGAAATTTATAGTCCATGCCGAAAAATTCCTTGTAAGCTGAAATCCAACCGTCAGTCAAAACCCTTTTTAAGGAAAGGGAGCCGTCAGGCTCCTTCTTCTTTTCTTTCTGTATTTGTATCTGCTTCTGTATCTGTATGTCGTTACCAGCGTTACCGGGCGTTACAAGAGCGTTACAAGGCGTTACAGGTGGCGTTACGGAATTTTCGCCATTTCTCTCTCGAAATCGTTGAACCCGAAGTCTTGTTTTTTCACGTTCATCATCCTCACTGGCTTTATTTTTATATTTCGCGTGGTTTAATACCAGCCAACCCCCATCAATTTCTTCAATGCGTCGTCCTTCAAATTCCTTTGTCCTTGAATACTGGTCAGGAGCCATCAATTTCGCTAAAGCCTTTTCTGTTGATTCAATGGAAACGTGAGCGAATTTTGCCAAACCCGGAATGCTCGCTTCAACTTCCCCGTGCTGGTTTTTCATAGCCAGCATCGTGATCCAAATAATTCGAGTTTGGTCATCTTCCGACCAGATTGTTGATGCAACAATGGAGCCGAACAATTTCGTGTATCCTGACATCATGGAAGCCCCCCCAAATTAACGAACGCGCCCACCGTCAGGTAGAAAGCAGGCACAGCGAACTCCGTGAAGAATTCACGGGTCAAGCCTACGGACTGCCGATAAGCGCGTTCAAATTGTTGAAAGTCATCCAATAGTCTGGGTTGAAACCCCGTCCCTTTAGAGGTTTTCCAGTTTCAAACTGGAAAACCCCCAGTTGAGTCATTTCTGTCTCAAATTCTTCAATTCTTTCCCGAAAATGCTGGTGTGCTACGTTAAAGAGAGCCGCAACTTTCCGTGAATCCACAAGAAATTCTGTGCCCTGATTTAGTCAGCAAAAAGCACTTGCACCGTTATCTCGGCGAGTTTGACTTTCGCTGGAATACCCGCAACATGAATGATGGCGACCGGACATCGCTGGCGATTCAAAGTGCAATGGGCAAACGGTTAATCATGCAACCATGAAAAATTCACTGATTTGCGGTGACAACATGGCAATCCTGCCAACGCTGGAAAAGGAAAGCGTGGATTTGATTTACGTTGACCCGCCGCAAGTTCCGTGTTTGCTTCTTCCTTTTTGGTGACGATCACGATTACTATTTCGTTTTCAGTGTTCATGTGACAAAAATATCTTATTTCCCTAACAAAACAAGCAAAAAATAAAATTCTTTTTCTGTTGACAGAACGAGCCAGACATGAGAAACTTCAAGCGCATGAGAAAACCAATAACACAACTCGACAAGGCGAAAGCCGAATTGAAACCGCTCGGCAAGGGAGATTCGCTGGCGCATTCAGTCAAAATTGACAAGCGTGCGGCCATGTATGCGGCGGCGGCTCAATTAGGCATCAAGATTTCAGCCGATGAATTAAAATTCAAAATTGGCTACTTTCAAATAACCCGAATTTCCTGACAGCAAACCATGAAAACAAAAATTATATCCCGTTGGAATAGTGAAAAAATCCTGTTTGAAACTGATGCGGAAAGTTCAGGCGCGGCAGTTGCAGCGGCTATCGCTGCGAAAATTAACCTGTCAGGCGCAGACCTGTCAGGCGCAGACCTG
>PLNY01000019.1 GCA_003141915.1 Anaerolineae bacterium
TGGTCGCACAACCAGCTTCGGGATGAGGCCAATTCGGTGGAGAAGATACTGGCCGATCCGCGCTTCCAGAAGTTCCTCGCCTGGCTGAACAAGCAGCAGCAGACGGCCTTCTTCCGAAGCGACCGGAACAGGGGGCGAACGAGACACCCCTATCGCTGATCTGGATCAGGCACAGACCGCGACAGGTACTGTACTCTTTGATCCTGGAGATGGAGACGACGTGACGCATGTCCGCGACCGCGAAGGCGGCGAACCCATCTGGACTCGCATCGGTGCAGCTTGGCCGCACAAGGACGGCAAGGGCTTCAATGTCCAAATCGAATTTGTGCCCCTCGATGCGGGCATCACGCTCCGTGTCCCTTCCGAAAACGCGAAATAACCCATCAACCGGGCGGCCTTCACGGCCCGCCCTTCAATTTTAAAGGAGTTTTTCAATGACAAATTCACCAACACGCGACTTGCCAACCGTCGAGCATTTTGCGGGACCGCAGCCGGAAGAAAAGCAGCGCACCGTGGAGGAGACGCCGGAATCCCGACCGGCGTGTCATTCGACATTCACAAGCAGATTGAATTGCGCCGTGCAAAGGAGCGGGCGGCAGCGCCGGTCAATTTGACGAAGGAGACGCCACCCGTCAGGCAGTATGTGCAAGTCAATCTGCTGCCAGCACGGGACAATCCACCACCATTGCCACCCGCACCTGACAATATGGTAATGGACGCGCCGGATGATCCGGCGTAAATGTAGTGCCGTCGGTTCAAAACGCTGAATATCCCTGGCTTTGTCGCTCGCTCTTGCAGGTTTTGGGTATGTGTGCTGCCTCGCTTCGCCAAATTTATATTTTTGCGTTGTTAAACATCCGACAATTTGGCAATATGGCAATTCTTTAAGAACGAGCCTTAAAATGAAGCGGTTCAACACGAAAACTGTAAATTTTGTTGGAATTGACCTGTTCTCTGGAGCGGGTGGCATGACGCTGGGCGCACGACTTACGGGAATTAACGTAATCGCGTCCGTTGAGAATGATCGACACGCTGTCGAAACATATCGCCACAATAACAAGGGCGTGGATATATTTGACAAAGATATTCGCGAATATGTTTCTGTTCCGAAAACAGAGGAGACGGATGTGAGACTGCTTTTTGGCGGTGCGCCGTGCCAGGGATTTTCAACATCAAATCAACGCACTCGTAGCGCGTCCAACCAAAACAACTGGCTATTTGCCGAATTTCTGCGAGTGGCTGATTTGTGGGAGCCACACTGGATTATTTTCGAGAACGTGAAAGGGATCGTCGAAACGGCAAAAGGCGTCTTTCTTGAAAGGATTCTCTCAGAAATTACGAAGCGCGGTTACAATGTGGTCCATTTTTTTTTACAAGCGGCTGATTTCGGGGTGCCGCAACGTCGAACTCGTTTGTTCATCGTGGGATCGCGGGCCGGTATCAAAGTGAAGATGCCGCATCCTCTTGGCTCTCCTGCTCCCACAGTTCGAGAGGCTATTTCTGATTTGCCGCTTCTGAAAAATGGAGCTTCTGTCTGCCGTCTCCCATACCGGCGCGAACCGGAGACGGAGTATCAGACGCAAATGCGGGGCGGAGAAAAGGAATGCACAAACAACATAGTCTCCCGAAACCTCGACTATGTGGTAAAGAGGTATTGCCATATTCCGCAGGGCGGTAATTGGGAAAGTATTCCCAATCGTTTAATGCACAATTATCAGGACAAGACTAAGTGCCATACGGGAATTTATTTGCGACTTCGAGCAAACCAAGCGTCAATTGTCATTGGTAATTTTCGGAAGAACATGTTGATCCACCCAACACAGGATCGAGGGCTTTCTGTTAGAGAAGCTGCCCGTTTGCAATCTTTTCCAGACAGCTATGAATTCAAAGGTTCAATCGGTTTTCAACAGCAGCAGGTAGGAAATGCGGTTCCGCCACTTCTTGCAAAAGTCGTGTTTGAATCTGTTATTCGCTCCCATATCGAAGCGACAAGAGAAAGCGTTGCGCGGCCACAGGCATTGGACCTCGCAACCGTTTAATACAAATGGAAAACCCTTTTCACATCTTCGATTCGATTCGGCAAGCTTATCTCCGGTATTTGGACAGCCCGTTCCGTCTCNNAAGCTCTACTCAACGAGAGGCGCACATTATTGGACCGAGACGGACAGCTTTATCGTGAGCCGCTATACGAGCCGATGTCGCCTTACGAATCCTCAGGTATGACCGCGATTCAAGCTGCTAGAGAGCTTGGCGCGAGTCCAGCATCGGGTGAGTTTATCGTGCAGAAGCTTTTTGAACCCGCCCGCGATGGACGCCACAGACATCTATATTCACACCAATTGGAAGCATGGCGCAGGTCGCGTGAAGGCCGGTCGGTTGTTGTCACCTCTGGCACAGGGTCCGGGAAAACGGAATGTTACCTCATTCCCATTTTGGCTTCTCTTATCGAGGAGGCAGAAAGAGACTGGCCGACCCAATGCCCCGCTCAGCCAAATGGATTTTGGTGGAACCAGCAAGGTGTCCATCCCTCGTTCCAGCGAACGCATGAACAAGGAACGCGACCTATGGCTGTCCGGGCTCTTCTTCTTTATCCACTCAATGCCTTGATCGAAGATCAGTTGGGAAGAATCCGAGAAGCTTGCGATTCCAGGGTGCCAAGGGCGTGGATTAACAGTCATCTGCGGGGACATCGTTTTTGGTTTGGACGATACAACGCAAGCACTCCGGTGCCGGGGAGGCCTGAAAAACAGCGGAAGGCTCAGGAGCTAAAGCGACGCCTCAAGAGGATGGAACGTGAATGGGGGCGTGCGCTCGCATCCGCTGCAACGAAAGGAGAGCAGATTCTTCCATTCTTCCAAGACCCAACAGGTGCCGAGATGTGGTCGCGCTGGGACATGCAGGAAGCACCGCCGGACATTCTTATTACTAACTATAGCATGCTCAACATTATGTTGATGCGCGAAGTTGAAAACTCTATTTTCGAACACACAAAGCAATGGCTCGAAGCGGATCGCGAAAACCATCGTTTTCATCTCGTTGTTGATGAACTTCATAGTTATCGAGGCACACCTGGCACCGAAGTTGGTTACCTGCTTAGAGCGCTCTTTGAGCGCATCGGCCTAACGCCGGACTCGCCACAGCTTCGAATAATTACGACTAGTGCATCGATAGAAGAGGATCACAGCAGCCGAACCTACTTGCAGGAATTTTTCGGACGCCGAGGTGATTCTTTTGATATTATACCCGGACGCCGCAGGACGTTTCCATCCTCTACTAGAAATTTGACCTCCCATGCGGCTGCGTTTGCGGCGTTTACTACAGATTCTAACAATCCCGAGGTCAGCAGGGATGTTGCGGCAACCGCGCTGGCGCAACGGTTAGGCGTAAACCTGCACGAAAGCACTCCTGAGAGGAAGCTTGATGAGTGCTTAACTTCCATCAGCGCTTATGAGCCAGTCAGGCTCGCGACGGCCACGCGACCCACCACGAAACGGGAATTGGCAGAACGCTTATTTTCGGAATCAGAAGCCGAGCGCGAACCAGCAGTAGAAGGCTTGATGCGAGCGCTTATCCTGGCTCGAAATGACCACGCAATGGCGCCACTTCCCATTAGGGCGCATTTTTTCTTTCACAATGCAGGTCGATTGTGGGCATGTGTCAATCCAAACTGCACCAGCCCAGCTTGTGCGGGGCGCGCAGCTTTAGCTGCTTCTGGCGAAGAAATGCCTCCCTTGGGGAGACTTTACACCGAACCGCTTCCAAGGTGCGAATCCTGTGGTGCCCGTGTGCTTGAGCTCCTATATTGTCAACCGTGTGGTGAGGTTTTTCTCGGCGGCTTCAAGAAAGAGCTCGATAACGAACCCAATTGCTTTTACCTGTCACCAGATTATCCAAACCTTGACCGAATTCCAGACCGCTCGGCTTCACTCAAGAGGACGTTCGAAGAATATTCACTCTTCTGGCCATCCTCGAGCAAGAGGCTTTTTCGCACAAATAACCCCGCTAACAATAGGTGGACTTGGACCGAAAAGAATGAGTCTGGTTACCAATGGATGCCAGCCCAACTCCTCCACCGCCAAGGGCGGCTCTCATGGCCTGCCCAAGCACCCGCCGCCGACAAAACATTGGGTTACATTTTTCAGTCACCCAAAGCAGAGGTGAATGCGTTTGCATCTCGCTGCCCTCATTGTGGAGAAAATTGGAGTGGTATGAGAGCTTCGTCATCTCCGATACGAGATATGGGATCAGGTTTCCAACGCATTGTTCAGTTGTTATGCGATGGACTGGTTCGAGAGATGGAACAGCAACAAAGCCGAAAGCTCGTATTATTTTCGGATAGTCGGCAGGATGCCGCTAAACTCTCAACAGGGATAAAGACGTCCCATTATTTGGATGTCGTTCGACAGATTGTGTTTCGGCGACTAGCAGAGTTGGAGCAAAATGCGGTCGCCGAACACATTGTCGCAAATCAGGTTTTTAATCAAAGTAGAGAGTTTCTTGATCTTCAAAGAAGGATGCTTTCAGGCAGCCTCTTGCCAACCGAACTTCCCAGATATACCCAACTTGTATCCGGGTTGCCCCCCAGCGCGGTTCAAACCATCATCGCTTTTGCAACGGGCGGAGGGGCTGAACCCCAGGTATTGACTGCACCAACGCCACCAGCAAATTGGACTACGCTACGGTTTGATCCGCTGTGTGCGGTTGTCAGAGCTAGACTCCTTGCAATCGGAATGAATCCGGGAGGCCCGAAAGCATCACTGGCGCGATGGAAACCTAACTACAACACACCGGAAATAAGATGGGAAGATCTAATCAACTGGCCTTCTTTGCCGAGGGACTACAAGCGCTACGATGAATTAAACTCATTTGAGCGCGACCTTCAGGCCAAGATAGAAAACTCGCTCATTTCCTGTATTGTTGAAGACGTTTTATTTGCTGCTGGAAGCCGCGATTTTGAGTCATTACGACTCGGTATTTTGTGGATTCGCGATACTCCGCCATCGAACATTGATGAAGAGACTGCCGCAGCGGTGATCCGCATTTTGCTCGGAAGAGGGCGTCGCTGGTTTGGGTCTGGTAAGGAAGGAAGACTAGAGCCATCTAGAATAGTAAAACAATACCTTGCCTCTATCGTTGCGGGCAGCGGGGAGACGGTTGTGGCACTAACGCAGAGAATTGAAGCCATCTTGGGCGCATCCTTGAACCAATGGCTTGTGGAGCCGCGCACACTGGTTTTGCTCGCTCCTCGCCCGGATGCAAATTCATGTGTTCGGGTCTATGCTTGCCACCGTTGCAGCCGCACACATCTCCACCGGGCCGCAGGAGTTTGCACCAGATGCTCCGCGGTCCTTGAGTCGGAACCACGGATGGAATCTGTCGCAGGAGAGATTACCGACTTTTATGAATTTCTAGCTCGGTGCAACAAACCGGAATTCAGGCTCAATTGTGCGGAATTAACCGGACAGACGGACTCCGATGATCGGCGGACACGCCAGCGATTGTTTCAGGAAGTCTTGATGGAAGATGAGAACGGAGTTGTCGCAGGCGTCGATTTGCTCAGTGTCACAACCACGATGGAGGCTGGCGTGGACATAGGCTCTTTGCAGGGGCTTGGGCTTGCGAATATGCCGCCAGTCCGCTTCAACTATCAGCAACGAGTTGGACGCGCTGGACGCCGTGGCTTAGGGCTTTCAATCGCTCTTACGCTTTGCCGGGGACGAAGCCATGACGAGTATTACTTTGAACGACCCGAATTGATCACTGCTGACCCTCCCCCTCCGCCGTATGTAGATGTTAGCCGCAACGAAATCGCGCAACGCGTCGTTAGCAAGGAGGTATTACGAAGGGCCTTTCGCGGAATTCCACGCGAGGAGGACGAGGAGGCGCGTGGCGGGGATGTTCATGGAGAATTTGGCACCCTCATTCAATGGCAAATAAAGAATCGAACGCGCGTGGAGCAATGGATTCAAACCCATCGTACTGAAATAGAACGCATCTGCCGCGTCATACTTTATCGAACCGATATGGACAACGACGCTGGGAGATTAGCGATGGCTAATTACATTGCAGGGGGGCTCATCCCGGCGATAAATCAAGCCGCCGTCACGGAAGAGGGTGTGACAGGCGATGCCCTTGGCAAACGTTGCGCTTCGCATGGTGTGCTTCCAATGTTTGGATTTCCAACCAAAGTGAGGCTTCTTTACCACCAAAGGCCCCATGTTCATATTCATAGGGGAACGATTGATCGGGATTTGGATATTGCCATAAGCCAGTTCGCGCCTGGTGCTCAGACAGTAAAGGACGACCTTCTCCATACTGCAATCGGCATTGTAGAATTTGCACCACATGGGAACGAGATGATTGAAGTCCCAGACCCGCTGCGAAATCCGAGGCCGGTCGGAATATGCCGCCAGTGCCAAGCACTTGTTACTGTAAACCCGATTCCAGGACCCTGCCCGTATTGTGCCGCTGCGTTTGATGAAAAGGATGGCTACAGCATTGCACAGATCAATCAACCGCCTGGCTTTTGCTCGCTTTGGAAACCGCCAGCGGAGTTCGACGGGAATTTCGAGTTCACCCCGCGTGCTTTACGAGCGCGCATAGCGGCTGAACAGCATTCACCCCGTTCTCAAAGGAATTTTGTCGTCGACTCCATTCCTCAGTGCAGAGTCCATAAAATTAACGACAATGAAGGAAATAAATTTGAATTCCAGAAATGGGATGGGCACGAAATATACTACACAGATGCGGGGGTTGATCAGGCGATCATGCAGTTGCCACGCGAGGAGCAACAGTTTGCCCAAACTAGACGCCCCGTCCCTGCACCTAATACACAACCCTTGGTTCGAGCGTTGGCATCAATTTCGACCACCGACGTGCTGACCGCAGGGCTTGCGGAAGTGCCGGTCGGCTTAACCCTCAATCCTGCAATCGACGAGGCTAAGGCGGCTTGGTATTCCTTCGGATTTATGATTCGACGCGCAGCGTCAGTTCGACTCGACGTCGCCGAATCAGAGATCGATATGGGAATTCAGCCGTTCAGAGATTTTAGTGTTCCATTTGATCCTCCTTCGGCGAAGATTTTCCTCTCGGACACTCTTGAAAATGGCGCTGGCTACAGCGCCTTGTTGGGTGATCCAAATGAATTTGAAGGTCTTCTTTTGCTGATTTTGGGACAACATCCTGTGCGCGGCTCACAATTTCATGGGCCGCTAGTGAGTGCAAATCACCAACTTGATTGCGCCACTTCCTGCCATCGCTGTCTGCGCGAATTTGGCAACATGGCTTATCATACAATCTTAGATTGGAGATTGGGCCTTGATATGGCTCGCCTCGCAATGGATGCGACTGCCTCGATTGATTTTGCCCAAGATTATTGGAGCAGTTTGCTTGAGCACCAAGCGCCTCCTTACCTTGAGGCTTTTGATTTCCGGGTTGAGGTGTTGGAAGGCGTTTACATCGGCGTTGACGAAAGCCAAGGGGATGCCGTGGTTGTTACGCACCCGCTGTGGGATTTAAATTCCACCAACTACTGTGAGAAACTTGCTGGCATTCTCTCAGCCCTCGAAACGCGAGGATTGGAGCCAAAGTGCATTTCGGCGTTTCGCGCATTGCGCTTTCCATTCGAACTTCCAGAGTAGGCCAACTATGGATTTGCCGACGCCTCCAACGCTGGCCAAGATTGATAAGATAAGTCCTAGCTTTTATAATGCTGGATTGCTGTGCAAGGCAAAAGCAGCTTGGCAAAAGTTTGGTGTGCGGCAATCAATGCCCGCTTCCACCGGGTCGATTCTGGGATCATGCCTTCACGCAGTAGTGGAAAGAGGCAATCGAGGAGGTCTTTCACCAGGAAGAGAAGGAATTGAACAGGCGAAGATCGCATTCGACGCGGAGGCCAAGCTGCGTTTTTCCGAGGCCCATCCGCTAATTCGAGCGAAGTTTGCCTCGCCCGAGAAAATTCCATTTTATTTTCAAAGACGAGCTAGAGCGGTCGTGTTGGCAGTCCAGGTTTCAACCGAGGGGGAACCGCGCTCCCCATCACCTCCTCAAGGAGACCCCGCGCCACGGGCATTTGGCGGCAGGTCCTCTCGATTGGTAGAACAGAGTTTTACCTCCAGAGACGGACTCATTACCGGACGCATCGACTTGTTGGATAGCGGAGTTGGCAAGGTGACTGACTACAAGTCCGGGCACGCCTCAAAAAATGTGCCGTCTGGGTTGGCCGATACTGAGGTTCGCCAGCTGCGTCTTTATATCCACCTCGCCTTGGAAAACGGATATAATATTACCCGCGCTACAATTGTTCGTGGAGATGGGAATGAGTGTGAAATTCAGATTTCTGCTTCGCAGGCAGCCGACGAGGCACAAGCTGCCAGGGCCTTGATGGAACAGTTCAATGGATTGGTCTCGGGTGGATGCTCCTTTTCGTCGCTGGCAAATCCCTCGGCTAAAAACTGTGCCGGTTGTCCATGCATTCCATTTTGCGAACCTTTCTGGAAGACTGCGCAGCCTGATTGGGAGGAACTTTGTGGCACTAATGCAGAAGGTGAAATTTCTGAGACCAAAGATATAAGCTTGGCTGGAGCTACATTAAAGACGTTAACTTTAGATTGCCGCCAAGGGTCAACACTACGAGGTCAACTGACTATAGAACAGATTCCCCTGGCATGGCTGTCACTGGGTTCAAGCGTTCCAGCGCTTGGCAGTGCCGTTCGTATCGTGCTTGCGGCAAGATCAACGAGCGCACCCCAAATTCGGGTGTTACAGGTTGATCGCATCAAAAGCACAACAATTTGGAATCTGTCAATCGCACCACCGCAACAGTGAATTCAATCCAAGGCTTGACCGACAGAAGTGAGGATAAGGCGGGCGACCCGCGCCTGAACCGGAGAATAGTAAACCATTCCGTTACTAATTGATCCAATTTTACCGGAATTGATACAAGCCAAGCGGGCGCACGCGTCAGGCAATGGCGCGTGCATAGGCACCCGGAGGGTTTTTGTAATGGAATCGTAAAAGACGATTGATATTCTCGCCAGCATCGCCGCTGCATAAATAGCTTCACGGCGAGGCAGTTTGACTGTCTTTGTCCTGGTGACCTGCAAAAAGCTCATCCTTCGCCCATACTGTGAAATGCACTCACAAACTGTGCGCGGAATACGATCTGGCGTCCACTGGCATGAATGCAAATCAAAATAGCGATATTTCCAACCGATCATGATATTTCCTTGCGGAGCGCTCGCCAAATACTCTTCGATGGGAACGAAGGTCGGAATTAATTCTTTGGCATAATCAATGCTGCGCTCAATGCGAATGGAAGTGGCTAATACATCGAGCGCCTCGGGATTTCCAAGAACTGTCACCTGATCAGGCAAAGCCCCGCGTGCCTCTTCTTTAATTGTGCATTGAGCTTCATGCACGGCCAAACTTAGCCGCTCCATCATAGCTGGGCTTCTGCCCCCAATAAGCACAGTGCATTTGGGACTCTCAGGAAAAGATGCAAAAATAGGCTCAATCACTTGCCACCGCCTTCGCTTTTCAGGGAAAAAATCCACACTTCCAATCTCTGACAGCCCGAAACGCACCCGGGCTTTTAAGTTGTGCAGAAAATCTTCCTGCTGCTCCTGCAGTTCGGCAAGTTGCTCAATGGATTTAGAAAATGATTCCCAAGTTCCTTCGCCAAGGTGACTTAGCCAATAAAGAAGTTGATTCCCATTCATTGGCGGGCTTGCCTCCATTGACGTTTTAACCGTTTTGCAAATCGCACATATTCGGCCCAATCTTGCGCCGTATGGCCTTGGTCATTTTCGATGACACATTCCAAAATGGGATGGCGAATCGAAGCCGAATAGATCGCATTTGCCCACCTCTGAGTATCTGGTATTTTTCTAATTTTGCCGCAGCACTCAGCCGATTGCCGGGCGAATTGAATTACTCTGGCTCCAGGGCCTCCCCCCACCTTTATAGCAAATGTTGGCTCAAAACTGCAAAACGCCAATCTCGTATGACGACCGTGAATCGCCACACACGATGAATTAAAGGGGGTCCGCCCTATAAGAATCCACTCACCAGGCGCTAAAATCACTTCGTGCTGCGGTTTGGAAACCTTTGCGCCTGTGTGTCCTGAACCAGCGAGGCTTGGTCGCAAGGAAGGCTCAATAATTCGAACATTCTTTACGAGCGAACCCACTCGGACTTGATAAATTCCAGCGACTTCAAAAATTTGATCTGTCTTGAGGTATCCTTCATCGTCTAGCGCTCTTACATTCTCATTGATATAAACGGGCTGACCTTCATGCCCATAAATCAACAGACGCGGAGGCGAGCCTTGCATCCNNCTGCGGAATAATGTCGGCGCGAGATGCCACATTCAGCGACCGAAGTTCGGCGGGGAGGTTTTCGGGCAGCCGAACCGCGCGGACTTTTTGGAACAGCCGCCAACCTGTCGGTAAGCCAACATTTTGGATTGGGGACGTTACGGTATCACAGATGCCCATCAAGTATGATCGCACTGATTCGACCAAGGACTCATGGCATAATATGGCGCACAAAGTGTCCTTTGGGATTTCTGATCGAGAAACCAAACCGGAATAATCAGAGTATGGTGCTAATGCGAAGACTTTGCCCGGCGGACGGCTGAGAACGCATTTCCCATCCTCTTCTGATTGCCATGAAAAGCCAGTCAAGAGAAGTTCTCCATCGTCAGGTCCAAGTTTCAATGGGTCATACCACGACTCGCCCCCGCTTAATTCAAGTAACCCAGAACTAAAGACTTTAGGGTAGCCATCTTTACGAGGGGCCAGAAGAGACAATTTGGAACGGCGCATCACAGTTTCCAACAAAATCTCGACTTGAGCGCGCCGCTGCCCTTGAGAATCAGCAGTCAAGCCATCCCATGCACGAAGCTCACCGCGAACTTGGGCGAGAACGGCGGATAAACGACTGTCATTTATCGCGGTCCTACCGGCATCGCTAAGTGAGGCATATGATTGATCCCACCTTCGAAAGTCATCCGTCATCCGTTCGGACGAGACTTGTGTATCTGATGCGTATCCTGCCCAATCAAAAAACACAGGGAGTTTCTCAAGGTCTAGCTGTCGCAGAGGCACATGCGCCAAGGGGTAAGCAATATATCTTTTTTGGGCGTTGCTCTCCGGCAGCACCAAAGTCAACTGCATCTTTTTGGAAACCCATTCAGCTAAAAACCCCCAGAGGGTCTCAAAATCATCGGTTCGGAAATCTGTTGGCAAGCTATTGCTGCCCAGCGGGACGTTTAGAAGTTCTGCCAACCTCACATAGTAGGCACTGCCAGAAGAAATTTCATCCCCATGCATTCTATGCGCGGCAAGCACTGATAACGCAAGAAATGCAACACACATTGGCATTCCATCGGTTGTTGAAAAGTGACGAAACTTTTTAATGCGTGCCGCAGAATCCATCGCGAGAGTGCGATAGGCGGTCCGTACTGCCTCAACGAATTGCACTTCCGCTTCGGATGGTGCCACCCGTTTCCCCAAATCCTCTGAAAGCGTCGAAGCAAGCAATCGAGGGCTTGTCGCCAAATGAACCTGCGCTTGTGCAACCGCTCCTATGAAACGGGCTGTGAGAATTCGATTCCAGTAGCAATATGATTCCGGCAGCGGTGTAGCTCCTGGCTCGACGTACTCCGAAATATCCACTGGTATAGACGCTTTTTTCTGACGATCAGTGGTGGGTTGTTCTCCGGTTTTAGAGCGAGTATCGTTTTCTTGGA
>PLNY01000469.1 GCA_003141915.1 Anaerolineae bacterium
GTCGTTACCAAAATTCTGGAATAGATAAAGGAAGTCAGGTAGTAAGATATGCCTTCTAAAAAGAAAGATGTCCGCCCGGTGGTCACGCTTCAATGCAGTGATTGCAAAGAGCGGAACTATACGACAGAGAAAAACCGTCGCAACGATCCGAACAGATTGGAGTTCAAAAAATACTGTCCGCGTTGCCGGAAGCATACGCTTCATCGTGAGACGAAGTAGTTCGATAGTTAAGCAGTTGGATAGTTCGGAAGTTGAGCTATTGAATCAAAGAACCATGTAACTACTTAACTAATTTTAGGCCAGTAGCTCAATTGGTAGAGCACTCGTCTCCAAAACGAGCGGTTGTGGGTTCGATTCCTGCCTGGCCTGTATAAAAAAACGCCTAATCCAGTTGACGGCGCTTTGGCTGTAAAATAAAGGAGATTGAACTTGGCTGAGAAAGCAAAAAAACAAAATGGCATTCAGCGCTATTTTAGCGAGACTGTCGGCGAATTACGCAAAGTCTCCTGGCCAACGCGGCAGGAAGCCGTTCAATTGACGATCATTGTGCTGGTCGTTATGATCTTCATGGGACTTTTCCTTGGGTTAGTTGATCTCATCGCAGGTCATTTGTTGAATCTGGCGCTGGGCATCTGACCAACGGATTGAGGTATTGATGGATGTGCAGGAACCCCTAGAGCAGTTTGAAGCTGAACCGCAGGAGCCGGTAACTCCTCAAATCGCCGAGGAATCACAAACTCCAGCGGTTGATTCAGCGCGGCAGGAAGAGACTGCTCAGGAAACGGAAGCCGTCCAATCGGTCGAGGAAGAAGCGGAGATGGAATTACCGGCCGCCGAATCTGAATCTGCAGCCGCACCATCTCCTCGACTGGAAGTGGATTCAGCGTCACGAAGCGAAGCGCCGACCCAAACATCCACCGAACCGGCATGGTACGTGATCCATTGCTATTCCGGATACGAGAATAAGGTTCGTCATAATCTCGAACAGCGCATTGAGACGATGGGAATGAAGGACAGGATTTTCGATGTCGTCATTCCAACGCAGGACGAGATCGAAGTTCGGGACGGCAAACGCCGCACGGTGGAGCGCCACATCTTTCCAGGATATGTTTTGGTAAACTTAATTCTCTCGGAAGAATCGTGGTACGTGGTGCGGAATACTCCGGGCGTTACAGGCTTTGTGGGTATGGGAAACCAGCCCACCGCTTTGCGGCCTGAGGAAGTTTCCCAGATCGTCAAGCGGATGGAGGCCGAAGCGCCGACTGTTAAAGTTTCCTTTAAGGTTGGCGAACGCGTCCGCATTGTTGACGGGCCGTTCAATGATTTCCGCGGCACGGTTTCGGAAATCGATATGGAGCGCACGAAGGTGCGCGTGATGGTGTCTTTCTTTGGACGTGAGACGCCGGTTGAGTTGGACTTCCTGCAAGTCGAGAAGTCATAATTTGTAAATCACATTGAACTGCATGGTTCAATGATGAGTGGGAGGACGTCCCACGCCAGAAGAACACTGGCACATGTAATCGTCCGCTAAAACCACTAGGAGTGTAAAAGAATGGCAAAGAAACTAAAGGCAATCGTTCGTCTCCAGCTTGAAGCTGGAAAAGCCAACCCGGCCCCGCCAGTTGGTCCCGCGTTGGCGGGTCATGGAATCAATATCATGGCCTTCTGCAAGGAATATAATGCCCGCACAGCAAATCGCCCGGGCGAGACGCTTCCGGCAGAAATCACCGTTTATACAGACGGTTCGTTCACGTTTGTATTGAAAACGCCACCCGCTGCGGTTCTTCTGCGAAAAGCCGCGGGCGTGCCGAAAGGTTCGGGTGTGCCGAATAAGGAAAAGGTCGGCAAAGTGACGCGCAAGCAGGTCCGCGAAATCGCCGAACTGAAGATGAAAGACTTGAACGCGATCAATATCGAAGGCGCCATGCTGCAAGTGGAAGGCACGGCACGCTCGATGGGAATCAACGTTGTAGATTAATTAATTTGTGGGAGGGCTGATCGCCCGTTTGCACCACGGAGGATAAAATGCCGAAACAAGGAAAGAAATACAAGGCCGCTTTGGCCAAGGTTGATCTGAACAAGCAGTACACACCGCAAGAGGCAGTGGCGCTCGCGAAAGATACCGCTTATACAAAATTCGATGCGAGTGTGGAAGTTCACATGCGCACTGCGCTCGATCCGCGCCAAGCTGACCAGCAGGTACGCGATGTGGTGGTCCTGCCCAATGGACTTGGAAAAACAGTTCGTGTGCTGGTGTTTGCATCCGGTGAAGGCGCGGCTGCTGCTCGTTCATCCGGCGCCGACCTCGTTGCGGATGACGATGAAACGTTAAAGAAAATCGAAGGCGGCATGACCGATTTCGATGTCGCAATTGCCACGCCCGATATGATGGGCAAGGTCGGTCGTCTCGGACGCGTGCTGGGTCCGCGCGGCCTGATGCCGAATCCCAAAGCCGGAACCGTTGTCCCGCCGCAGGATATCGCGCGTGCCATCAAGGAAGCCAAAGCCGGACGTGTCGAGTTTCGTCTCGACAAAACCGCCAACATTCATGTTGTGATTGGCAAAGCATCATTTGATGCAAAGAAGTTGTACGAAAATTTTGCAGCGCTGATGAATGCCATCAATAAGGCGCGTCCAGCCGGAGCAAAAGGTTTGTACATCAAGCGTGTTGTTGTCAATGCTTCGATGGGTCCCGGAATTAAGGTTGATCCAAATTTAGCCCTCACTGCAGAGGTTACCGAGTAGAAATACTTGTTTCCTGAATAAGCCACTGCCAATGACGGCGGGTGTCTCGATGGTCTCGATATGGTGGAAGAACGCCGCCTACTCGACCATCGAAGACTTAATATCCTGCTTAGGCAGAGACTCAAAGCAAACCTCAACCCGCCTGGGTTGTGTCCTTTCATGGACGTTGCGAAAAGTCTTTGCCTGCCGAAGGTGGCAAAGACTTTTTAATTGAAAGGAGGTGATATTCGTTGGCTATTACTAAACAGCGCAAAGAAGAAGTTCTCGAAACCTATCGAGACTGGTTGAAGCGCAGTCAGGCTGTGATCCTTATGGAGTACACAGGCGCAAAGATGAAAAACATGGATGCAATCCGGGCCAAGATACGCGAATCGGGCGGAGAATTCCATGTAGTGAAGAATACATTGGTCCGCCGCGTCTTCTCGGACAATGGCTGGAATCTGCCCGAAGGTTATTTCGCGCAATCGACGGCGGTTTCCTTTGCATTCACGGATCCTGCCGCGACTGCCAAAGCGCTTTCGGACGCGACCAAAGGCATGGAATTTGTTAAAGTCAAAGGCGGCTTCATGGCCGGCCAGGCCTTGAATCCGGCACAGGTTAAAGTGTTGTCTGAATTGCCGCCCCTGCCTGTGATGCGCGCACAATTGCTCGGCGTTTTGCAAGCTCCGGCTGGCAAGCTGGTCCGCACGATTGCCGAACCCGCACGCTCGCTGGCTTCCGTCTTCCGTGCATATTCGGAAAAGGCTCAAGCCGCTGCGTAAGCTTTTCACCACAGAGACAAGGAGAACACAAAGTTTTTTCTCTGTGGTCACAAAGAAAGAACTCCGTGATCTTTGTGACTTTGTGGTGAATTCTCTCGAATAAGAATTTAAAGAAAACAAGGAGTTTCTATACAATGGCTGCAAATCTCGAAAATTTGGTTGAGGAACTGAGCAAACTCTCGGTTCTCGAAGCCGCTGAATTGGTTAAGGCTCTCGAAGGGAAGTGGGGCGTTTCCGCCGCCGCTCCGGTTGCGGTGGCCGCTGCCGCAGGTGCCGCCGCTTCCGCCGAACCCGTTGAAGAGAAAACGGAATTCGATGTGATCATCAAGGATGCCGGTGCAAAGAAGATCGACGTCATTAAGGTCATTCGTCAACTGACCAGCCTGGGTCTCGGCGAAGCCAAGACGATGGCTGAAACTGCCGGCGGCAAGGTGCTCTCCGCAGTCGGCAAGGATGCCGCGATGGACGCCAAGAAGAAGTTGGAAGAAGCCGGCGCTTCTGTCGAAGTCAAATAATTCGAAAACCAATTCAAAAAGACGACTTGAAAGAGTCGTCTTTTTGATAGGGATTTTGAAGTTTTCGGTGTTGACGCATGATGGCGGGTACACTCTTCTTAGCAAATATGCATATGTTATAATCTCAAACGGTTGGGCTTGCATATCGGAAGGGAATAAATAAAAATGGATGATCTGGGCTTGGGCAAACAGGCACTGGAAGGTGGAAACCGAGAACTTGCTATCAGTTATTTTGCTCGATACATACAAGTCAATCCAGCTTCAGAAGAAGCGTGGTTGTGTCTGGGGCGTTGCGTTGATAAACCTGAACGGCGTGAGTACTGTTATCGCAAGGTCTTAGCGCTCAATCCATTAAGCTCGGAGGCCAGGGAAGGACTTACTTCACTTGGAATACGTCTCGCTGAGGAGAAGGAAGTTGAGATTGCACAGCAGGATGCCAGGGAAAAACCGCTCCGCGCAACTTCAATAGATCACCCTGACGCGTCCCCCTCTTTACCAGAAATGCCGGAGGCAGTTGACGCGGAAAAATCCATCGTGCCTGCTCCAAAACGCGGCAATCTTTTGACATCGGTCGTCTTTGGTGTGATGTTAGCCTTGGTTCTTTGTGGCCTGCCAGTTTTCTATCTTGTTCTTTCGGGTCGTTGGGACAATTACATCTACAGCTACTTCGTGGGCTGGCCGCAAATGCCCCCGCTTGTTTCTACCTATGCGGTAACGTTGGCTCCGCGCGTACCCATCTCTACGCCGGTTGGCTCCTTCAGTGACCGGCAAGCTGCCGCCCAGCCATCCATTGATAAAGCGAAGGCGCTCATGAACCAGTTTGATTACAGTAGTGCCATTCCAGTCTGGGATCAGGTCATCCAGCTTGTTCCTGAATTGGATGATCCATATTACCAGAGGGCGCTTTCCTATTATTTTTTGACGAAAACCCAGCGTGATGCTCAGGAGTATTCCTACTACCTGAACAATACCATCAGCAACACAGATAGCGCCATTGCAATCCGCCCTGGCATGGGCGACTATTATGCGCTACGGGGCTTGGCATACGCTGATTGGGGAAATCTTGAGGAGTTGAATGCGGATCGAGAATACCTGTATGGGATTGCTTTGGATAATGCCAGGATGGCTTACTCGCTTGGGACCACCGATGCCCTGGCGGAAAAGAATATTGCTGAAGACCTTGTGTATTCGAATCACTGCCAAGAAGCGTTGACTGAGATCCAAAATGTGATAAGTAAGACGCCTACTCGCGATACTACCCTGTATGATGATCTATGGGTTCAGGGAAGCGCTTTGGCCTGTCTTGGGAGGTTGGATGAGGCCATCCAGGCCATGACAACCTCGAAATCCGACGGCCAGGAAGTTAGTGAAAAGCAGTTCTTTGAAGCAGTCTACCTTTATGAAGCCGGCCGTACAGACGAGGCATTTTCATTAATCAACCAATCGATCTCTATTGCACCGAGCTATTCAGGCGACCGATACTACCTTCGAGCTTTGATCTACTACGAGCGCGGCCAAAGGCAACTCGCTGTACAGGACTTGGATACAGGAGCGGGGAATACATGGTTTCACGGCGGGCTATATTCCTATGTGCAGGGCAGGATGGGCCTTGATCTGGGAGATGTGGGTTCCCAGTCGCATGCACAGGCTGTCCAAGTCCTCCAGTATTCTGAAGCTACCTTGGGACCGGAGTACAATGTGTTTCGCGAAAGAATCAAAAAAGAATTGACAGCGCTTGGGATTGAGCCTCTATCTACACAGGTATCTGTCAATGCCGTCACAACGCCGTTTATCACGCTGACCCCTCAGCCAACATCGCGGGCATTGATACCCACTCCGCTTGAGACTCTTTCTGCAAATCCCGCCACCTCATTACCAATTCAACTTCCGGATCAGGCTGCCGATGCAATTGTTGTTGATCCTGAATCCGGCTCCGGTACATTCACAATTTACGGTTATAGTACACCTGTATTCCGTTTCCAACCAGCCCAAGCCTTCCAAGTGAAAAGCGTGAATAGCCTATCAATGCACTTTGCATCCGGGCAGTTTAAGGGGGAGCCGCCGTTTCTTGTGGAACTCTGGGACCCTTATTCAGGTGATTGGAATTTAATGGGCACGGTTTGGGGCGATAATAAGATTAACCAGCCTGAAAAGTATGTTTTGCCTAGTGGGGATGTGTTTGTTGCGTTGCGCAACGGATCCTTTCCAATTTCGGTTGATGATATGTCGATTTCGATGGAAGTCCAGACCCAAGACGGGCAGACCTTGGAGCTAGGCGCAAAGTGAGCGAGCGATGAAGAAAGATAGGACTGAACGATTTCTTGCAATCGTCGGTGGGCTGGTTATAGGGGCTTGTCTATCGATACTGTTGGATGGATTTATCATCACACAGCGTGTGGATTCCATTGCCAACAAGGTCAAGACGATCAATTATCCTACTCCGCCCACTGCAATGGCTGCCACCCCTCAGAGCTTGGGAACCCCGGATGGTTCTCAGCGATTGGCTGAGGCAAACGCGGCACTCCAAAANNGGGGAACCCGATAAAGTAGAACAGCTACTCTTGCCATATGTGGATAGTTGGTCCTCGCCTGATGATCAAGCACAGGGCTATCTGATGCTTGGGCAGGCAGAGAAACAAATGAACCACGCTCAATTGGCTATCCCCTATATCAAAAAAGCATATGCCTTGCAGCCTACCGCGCAGACTTTGTTCCTGTTGGCGGAAACGTATGACCAGGCTGGTGATAACCGTAATGCGCTTTCCAGCTACCAACAATTACTCGTGTCGCCGGATCCTAATTCGGGCGTGGATTACGATCAGGTCCGCCAGCGGATCATAGAACTCGACGCCATATTGGGTACACAGATTCCTTTACCTGCCTCCACACCCTGATTTATAAGGGCAATTATCTCATGTCATCAAGTAATGGCCTGAGAGATAAAGATGCCGCCACGGACACTGGGAAGAAGCTGGCGCGGCTGTGGAAGTCAAATAACTCAGGGAAGCGAACATGCATACACGACTGCGTGTGAACATGGAGGCTCAAAACGGTATATATCTGGATTATATCTGGATCGAGAACGTAATACGTCAGGTTTTGAAACGGGATAGATTACGTTTTAAAACATAACAATACTTGTTTCAAAAGAGAANNTGTTTCAAAAGAGAACAGTACCTGTTTCAAAAGAGAACAGTACTTGTTTCAAAACAGAACAGTACCTGTCTCAAAACAGAATAGGTCATGTTGCGGAATAGAATACGTGAGGTTTGAGTACATCGAATAAGAGGGTGGCAGGCGAAAAACGGGCTGGTTACCCACCATTTCTTTCGTTTTTCAGTGGTGAGGCAGCTTGTTCAGGCATTTCCAAGGTAAAGATAAGACAAAATAGTACTTTTTTCCTATTCTCGCCTCTTGACATCAGGCCCGAAAGCACATATACTGCCTGCGTATTGGTCTGACCACCATACCACAGAAAGCCGCTAATGTTCCATGAAAATTCAACCGATTGCCCATAACTCTCTCTCGGAAATCACCGCCGGAAAACTGGTCGCCTCCATTTTGGACGGTAGTTTGGCGCCCGGAACCCAACTGCCGCCGGAGCGCGAGCTGATGAATCAGCTCAAGATCAGCCGCTCGACGCTGCGGGAGGCGCTCAAAACCCTCGAAAAGAACAACCTAATCGAGTCGCGCCCGCACGTGGGATGGTTTGCCAAAGCGGTAAATGAGTCGAACATGGCTCAGGCGAAGGAAATGGCCGGGGCAGCGCAACCCGCTTCGCGCGGAGCTGCGAACGAACCGCCAACTGGCCCGTTGCGCATCCCGATTGCGCCGGATAAACCGATCCATATTCCGAATCTCAAAAAAGATCGTCTTGGTACTTTTGAGTTTATCTCATGGTGGGAACGGGAGAAAGTCAAAGACGCCAAAGTGATGGTGATCGGCGCCGGCGCGCTTGGAAATGAAGTCATCAAGAATTTATCGTTGATGGGAATAGGAAATTTGTTCATCGTGGATTTCGATAAAGTCGAAGCCGCCAATTTGAGCCGTTCCATATTGTTCCGCGAGACAGACAATAATCGCAGTAAGGCCGAGATCGCCGCGGCACGCGCCAAATCCATCAATCCTGATATTCACGTTCAATACATGGACGGCGACGTTACCACGCAGTTGGGCCTGGGAATCATCCGCCGCATGGATGTGGTCATCGGCTGTCTCGATAACCGCGAGGCTCGCCTGGCCGTCAACCGCTTTTGTTATTGGGTGAACAAGCCCTGGGTGGATGGAGCGATCCAGGAATTGCTCGGGCTGGTGCGCGTCTTTGTGCCGGGGCAGGGCGCATGTTATGAATGCACATTGACAGAGCAGGCATTACGCGATCTGTCCATGCGTTATTCCTGTCCGCTGTTGGCGCGACAAAACATCCTGCTCGGCAAAGTCCCGACCACACCGACCATCGCTTCGATCATCGGTGGGATGCAGTCGCAGGAAGCGCTCAAGCTGATCAATGGAATGCCGGTTGAAGCCGGAAAAGTCACTCATTACAATGGCNNGCCGGTAAAGTCACTCACTACAACGGCATGGTCAATGAGATGCACACCACGGCCTACTCGCCGCGCGAGGACTGTGAAAGCCACTGGACATATGGTGAGATCACGGAATTGCCGGCGCGTGCTGA
Source organism: Anaerolineae bacterium (assembly GCA_003141915.1). GTDB lineage: Bacteria > Chloroflexota > Anaerolineae > Anaerolineales > Villigracilaceae > Fen-1038. The sequence continues at coordinate 8,700 of PLNY01000469.1, forward strand.
ACGCACCACACTTGCGGATCTGTTACGCATCGCACGCGCGGACCTTGGGCCGGATGCCATGATCGAACTGGATCAAGAGTTGATCACTTCTCTCGAATGCCCGAACTGCCACACGGTGGAACACATCCTGCGGCCATTAAGCGAGGTCACCTTCGAGGCCGGACATTGCCCCACTTGTGGCGTGTTGCGCGAATCGACCCTGACGCACGTCATCTCCGGCGAGGAGGATTTCCTGCACCGCACATTATTCAGCGTAGGTATTCCGCCGCTGCATATCGTCCGCGCACATAACGGCGTGGAATATCGCTTCTACGAATTGACCGGCGATTTGCCAGAGGCGCTTCACTTCCGTCACTTTGAACAGACGCGCATTGCGTTGAGTCCAGAGACGCACAGCCACGTTCGGATCAAGGAGGAAGTCAAAGGCGTGGATAACAAGGACGCGCTGAAGATCAAATCCCCCGCGGTTGGCCCGGCGCGTGGGCGCGTCAAATTGCGCGGATGAATTCAGGTAAAGAATGGCTGCCCGAGCAATGAGCTTCGACTCTGACTCAACTCCCGAACGATGGCACCTGGGCCGAAAATTGACCCTGTTGTTCCTGCTGGTCGTCGCGGCGGCTTTGGGGTTGGTCATTCTGTTCCGCCAAAAATCTGATTTTCCACTGCTGATATTTAATATCTTTGCGGATGTGGGCATTGGGTTGGTCGTTGGGATTGCGACGCGTATTGTACTAAGCCAGCGGCATGGACTGATTCGAGGACTTGCCTCCGCCGCGCTATCCGTAATTGGATTGTTGGTATTGGGCTATTTCAGCAATGGGCAAAGCGGAGTTGTACTTCCGCCGGTTGGATTCGTTAAGGTAGATTGGCTGAGCCAATGGCGCGTCCCATTGGAGTTGCCGTTGCGAATCGAGAACAGTCAAGTGAATTGGCTTGCATTGGTTTATCTGGTGATTGCGATTGACGTATCATGGATCGCTTTGCGAGCGTGGAGACGATCAACATCGAATGCTGTCGCGCCGGCTTCCGTTCCGTCACGACGCACGCGCAAACCAGCCCGAAGTCCACATGCCGCTGCTGTACCGCATTTATCCTTCCCCAAGATTCGGATCGGGAATTCCGGCGCAAAGCCGAAAGTCCAAAGGAAACGAACGCGGCGCCCGGTAATTTCCAAACCGACAGTCTCCGCTGCAATCCAGCCTGCGCGGTCGAAGCGTTGGAATCCATTACATCGCAAGCCGCAGATTCAATTGGCGGTCCACGAAGAACATCGCTGTCCGTACTGCCTCGAAGAAGTAAAACGAAATGATCCGCGCGGTGTGGTGGAATGTGAAGTTTGCCATACCCTGCATCATAAAGACTGCTGGGATATCACCGGTGCCTGCCAGGTGCC
>PLNY01000001.1 GCA_003141915.1 Anaerolineae bacterium
TTCCCCTCCCCTTTTTGAATTTTCTTTCCCGCCAAAATCCTTTCCAAGCGTGCCGATTTGCAACCGACAACGCCCACCTTTCGCTCCATCAGCCCGGCCAGTCCACGGCGCTTAACTGCCGTGACCCATCGACGCAAAGACATCGGAGTGAATCGCATTAGATGACGAAAATTGCTGGACGTTCGTTTCAGCGCGCGCTCAATCCCGCGTCGAGGGTTGCGCTCCAATTCCAATAAAAATCCAAGCACGGCGGCGCAGCGGTGCAGTTCGCGCATCGCACGCGCTTGATCAAAAATTGGCGACGCAGGGGACAATCCCTTGCAGCGCCGACAAACCGCGCGCGGCGGACAAAATTCATCGCGATTCCCCTGCCGCCGATGCGGCAAATTCTCGCGTTCCGCCCGGCGACGAACTGTGGATTTGTCCACGTCCAGGACCTGCGCGAGAACGCTTGAAGGGAAAAATAATTTTTCAGCTTTCATGGCGTCGCCTCCTTGACTTTCGTTCCGGTTCTTTTGCGTGGCCGTGTGAACGGTTCCGGCGCGGAAAATCCGCGAAGCCGATGAAAAGAAAAAACGCCAGTCCAAAATTTCCCCCCATCCGGCTCGCCGACGATAAGACAGTCGAGCAATTCGGTCTTTTTAGCGCGCCCTGTAAGGTNNCACCAATTCAGCGGTAAACCTTTGCGCGTCCCCAAATGCCTTTGAAGAAACCCGATGCGCGCCGATAAGTCGGCGCTCACCGTCCAGCAGCAAAACCCAAAACCCTTCGGTCGCCAAATTGGATTTCGGCAGCGCCGCAACCGCTGATTTCCAAAAGTCAACCGCGACCCTTGAATCGCTACATTTCGGCGCTACGTCTGGCTGTAACTTTGAAATCATTTTTAAATTATTTTGCAGCGAAGTCCTGAAAACAAATCCCGCATTTCGGGCGGTGTCGCGGAGCTCAACAGCTCACAAAACGCCTTAAGGCGAGTTACGGGCCGTCGTTGACGTATAACCAGATATTCGCCAGTCTTGTTTCCCTTGCGGGAAAACTCATGGGCATCAATGCCAACATCCTCATCAATGTAATAGTTGTCCCGTTCGTCGCGGAAAACTTGAAGGTCGTTCACTGATGCAACCAGTTGGAACCAGATATCATCTCTGCCAAACTGGAACGATTCGACTTTGCCGCCAATCGTTCCTTTCAATGCCTCATGCGAGAGATGCTTGGTGACTGGATCAAATACAGGACGTTCGCTTTTCGCTAATGTTTTCGGGGCTTTTGTTTTCATAGTGCTATATGTTTTGGGGTTGATTTGGTTAATCTTTTTTGAACTTCAACCGACTTGTGCCGGTTGCATCCGTTGGCCATGAAGGAGAAACGCCCTTTCCGCCGGAGTTGTACGGGTATCAATCTCGCCGCCGATAGATTCCAAAAGAGCCTCTGACTTTATGAGCGCTTCAGAAAGTGCAGCGGCTCTTACTTTTCCAGCTATCCCATCGAGCGACAAGCCATCCATGAGCCTACATAGAGGCGCACGGTTTGCATAAAATACCCTGGCAAAGAATTCGGCCAGGCTGCGATTGTTCCAGTGTGTGGAAGGTTGATTTTTACGCGCTGGACGCGGTTTCTTTGCTATTTGCGGGACCCTTTTTTTCATAATTTTTCTTTCGAGTGCTACGGTTTTTTGTTTCGGGGTTAATGAGTTCACGGTAACGGCACATGAGACGTTTTGACGAGCGACGACCGTTGATGCAGCGGTTCAAATGTTCTCTGGAAATTTTGAGAATTTTGGCCGCCTGCGTTTGATTAAACGCCGGTTTTTGCTCGCAAAAACTTACGTGACGCGTCACCATGTCCTTAAATAAACACAGTTGAGATATAAATGCAAGAGAAAATCACAAAAAAGATATTCGCCCAGAACCTGGGGAATTTGATGGAAAAATTTGGGGCGACACAGGAAATGCTGTCGAACGATTTGGGCATCGCGCAATCAGCAATTTCTAATTATTTAAAAGGGCGGGTCCCGCGTGCGGAAATCCTGTTTGAGTTAGCAAATTACTTTGGTATTTCGGTTCAAGAACTGCTCGGAACCAACCCTCTTTCCGCACAGGTTACACTTGGAAATCGAGCCGGAAATGTATCAACGATGCTCATTGATTTGAGGGGGGATTTGGCAGCGGCCGAGATTGCGATCAAAGATGCAGAAGATAAATTGAAGCAGACACAAGTTGGATTGAAAAATGCAAAAGACGCAATTGGAGTCGCAAAAATTGAGGCTGAACAGCTAGATTCAATCCGTAGAAAAAATTCCAAATGAACTCTGAAATGTTCGCGCCCGCTATTGGCAAAAATCAGAGAAAAACCATGAGCCTGAAACTCCTTTGCATCGCCGCTGCAACCGTCTTGTTGACGGGTTGCTATACCCCGCGCCAAGGCACACCGAGTGGGCGGAATGAGGTCACTATCGCCGCGCCAAAAGCCAAGGTGAAGGCCGCGCTGGTCACGGCAGTTGTCAATTTGCATTTCATGCCGGTGCAGGACACCGATTACATTCTCACCGCTGATGGCGATGCCAGCGCGGGCGCGCAATTCTGGTTTACCACCACAGACGGGCGGGTGCCAAAAACACGGATGCGTTTCACGTTGATCGAGAATGATAATCAGACGCGAGTCATCGCAGCAGCAGCGCTTTTGACTCCGGGTTACGGCGGATATAATGAGCAGGAATTCACTAACCCTGAAATTTACAACCAACTTCAATGGTTCCTCGATTGCCTGGCCGCAGACATGAATGGACAGCCGCACCCGGAAAAGCCGCCCAAGTTGAAAATCGAGCCTATTTCATCGCCGCACAACCAGAAATAGGTTCTCCAAAGAATCGTAACGCGGCAAAATCACGCCCGGAAAAGCCGCTGCACTGGCCTTGCAAGGCATGGAAAAGCCGTTTGTATCGGATTTGCAAAGAGGTTGAAACCGGTCTGTTTTCCCATTTTCCAGCATCACACGTCACACCCCTATTTCACACTTGTGCATTTTCCATCGTAACGTGTCCGAACTGAATCAGGCCATTGAGAGCATTGGCGTTCCGTTCGGACATGCAAATTGCACAAGTGGAATTGGCTCGCCGGAAACGAAATGTGCAGTTGAAATGTCCGCGCGTTTGTAAGCGGCTTATCTAAAGCCAATTCAAACCAGTTAAAGGTAAATCAAGGC
>PLNY01000142.1 GCA_003141915.1 Anaerolineae bacterium
CCGGCTTCGTTTCGATTCTCGCCGCGACGTATAAAGGCTCCCGGTTTTCGAGGCGGATGCTCATCTTTGGCGGATTATTGGTTCTGGCGGGCAGCTTGATTCGTGTCGAATCCTTTCTCCTCGTCCTGCTTATGATTTTCCCTTCCTGGTTATTCATTTGTCGCTTCTTTGACCTTAAGAAACTCAGCATCAGCTTGCTGGCGGCAATTTTTGCGGTTGCTTTGTTTTATTTGTTCAATATGATCTATGTAAAATCTTCTCCACAATGGGACTCTTTTTATACTTATGACAACGTCCGGTCGCAGCTGCAAGACACGCCGCGGATTCATTTGTTAAATGACAAGAATATTTATAGCGATGTGGGATGGAACTTCAACGATTATAAATTGTTCGTGAGCTGGTTCTTTCCCGATGAACAATTGTTTTCCCTTTCCAATCTTCAATATCTTGTCTCTCATGTTCCTGGCGCCGAGAAGAACGTTCTCAGCGCGGCGGCATCTTATTTTTACCCGAAGCCTTTTTTCGATGACGTGGATTCTTTCCCTTATTTTTTTATGATGGCGGCGGGGCTGCTGGCCGCGGCGATATATCCTTCGTTCAGAAAGGCGGTCTGGCCGCTGGTCATTCTTTGGCTGACGTTTTTGATCCTGATCTTTTATCTGATATGGACAGAGAAGATTCCTGTACACGTTTGGGATTCTTTTCTCGCGACTGCATGTGTATTTGGTTTATTCATTTTGTTGTGGGTCAAGTCGGATGATTTGCTGCGGCCCCGGAGTCGGAGGACGAATGTTTTTGCTTTCATCGTTCCGGGTTTGTTGTGCGCGGCAGGTTTGTATGCCTTGTATTATGCCTTCGTCACGACGCAATTGAATGCGGCGAAACAGACTGCTTATCAAAGTGAATTATCCGACCTGAAAACTTTGCAGGCGCAGGGAAAGATTCAAAGTAATGCGTTGATCGTTTCCCCGGCGCTGGGCATTCCCTTGATATGGTCCAATCCGATGGTTCTGGATTTCCCCAGCGCAAAGTACGTCGAAATGGGCTGGCTTACATTTTCACCGTCCTATTACGATGTGCTTCATGAATTTGACGTTCAGTCATTACCGGCGGGATTTTATCAGAATGATAATGTGTATTTAATGGTCAAGGCCAATTTGCGAGACAGCGTGGTTGAATTTATTGCCGACCATGCGGGAGTGACGGTTGCTCCGCGGTTGATATATTCCCCGCCCAATTACGATTTCGACTCGGACTATAATAACGTCAGGTTATTTCAGTTGATTCTTCAAAAATGAATGTTAAAATAAATCCGCCTCGATAAACTGTTGAGGCGGATGATTTTTTATTCAGGGAATTTCAGGACACGGGCGGGATCGGGGGAGCGCCAGCCGCTGACGGGTCCGGTGAAGAAGCGGTCATGCCGGGACGATGTATCGGCCGCGAGCCGAACGCTGTCATCACTACTGCACCGATGCCGATCATTCCAATCAGAAATTCAGGGATCCAGCCAATGCATGGGATCAAGCCAAAGGCGCTTACTACGAACATCAATAGGAATGTTCCGAAACCAGCTGAAAGCACAGGCGCCCAACTTTGATGGATGGCTTTGGTAAATCGTTCGCCGACTTCCATGCCGAGGCCAATGATGCCGAACAGCCAGGCCAGCACAAGTAATATTGCCCAAGCAATGAAAATCAGCGCTGCCGCAAGTATCGCAAGAACTGCCACAGGAATGAGGAGAAGTGTCGCTACCAGCACTACCACAATTATTACCGCTAAGATGAATAAACCAATTGGCGCCGCGAAAGAGGCCAATAATCCAATACCTCCTGCGATAATCGGTTCGGCGACAATAGCCTGCGCTACGCGGTCAATTTGCTCGTGCAGAAATATAGCGAGCAACATGGCCAGCATCGCAAAGACAATCGCTGTTCCAAGCACACCAAATGCTCGCAGGATCGGATTGAAGCCCATCGCAATATTTGTCTGAGGCGCGGGCACATTCGGCGTTTTCGGAGTTGGAACATTCGGTGATGGAACGTTCGTTACGATCTGACCGCCAACCTGCGCGCCTGCGGCACGTTGTAACGAGCCACCGACAGTGGTGACATTTCCCGCCACGGATGATTTATCNNGCATACAATAATTTTTTCATAGTTATACTCCTTGCGGTGTTCGGGTAAATTGCCAGATGGATAAAACTTCAACGACTCCGAGTCCGCTTACCAAAAATAAGATGACAAGCCATCCAATAGGTGAAATGAAATCCGACAGAAGATGGGTAAACACATGACTCACTTCGCTCAACGCCTGAACGGAAGTCACGATAAATAGGAAATAGCCGACTACATTCGTGATCCAATCGGCGGGCGAACGCATCACTTCCTGGATGAATGGGCTGGCGAACCAGTAAAGTAGTGCAAACCCTGCCAGAACAAAAATCGTTGTTCCTATGATTTGGCGAATGCGCATGGCTTTGCGATTCTCAGCTAGGCGCATCTCGAAGCGGGGCACGAAACCTTCCGTCGGTGAGACCATCCGTGTGGAATGCAGTGCCAGATTCGATTCGGCGATGGCCGCGCATGAAGTGCATACTCGTAAATGTGCCTGCAGTTCGCGCTCTTCGTCAGAAGTTAGGCGTTGATCTTCCAAGAGCCAGTCTTCAAAAGGCCGGTGATTCATGGGGTCTCCTTTCAGGTTTTGGCCGTCGGCTATCTTCCTGCCACAACCCAGCCAGTTCACGCCGCGCCCGATGAAGCCGGGATTTGACCGCACTGACCGTCAGATGCAATGCCTCGGCAATCTCGGACTCGGAACAGTCGTACCAATAACGCATGATGATCGCGGCTCGATCCATTCCATCCAAACCTTTCAATAAAATCTGTAACCGTTCACGTTGTTCCTTACGCATCATTTCCGTTTCGGGATTGGGCGCATCCGCATCGAGCAACTCCAGACTGTTTTCATCTTCTTCTGCATCCATCGAGACCATGGAGAATTTGCGGCGGCGCAGACGGTCAATGCAATAATGCGCGGCAATGGATAACAGCCAGGTGGCGAAGGAACGCTTTTGGTCATAGCGATAGAGGTGTTGATATGCCCGCAGAAAAGTTTCCTGCGCCGCATCTTCCGCCGACTCGGCATCACCTAACATGCGATAGCACAAGTTGTACACATGTGCCTGATACGCTTCGACCAGTTTGGTGAAGGCTTCATCGCTGCCGTGTTGAGCCTGGACCACCCAGACCATTTCTTCGTCCACTTTTCTCCTGATGGCTTTCTACTTTACTTTACGAAATGAGATAAAGAAGGTTGCAGGACTTTCACGAAGCAACGGATACTTTATTTGATGAGGGTTCGATCATTCCAATCAATGCAATGCTGATGACTGCAAAAACACCAGCCGAGAAAAACAGAATCATATATCCATGCCATGAACCGGGAGCGGAATTATTGAGCACATCCCACAGCGCGCCCGCGGCGCGCGCCACTACGCCCGCGCCCGCGGTTGCTAAATTTGTCAGCCCGAGATATTTACCGGCTTCATCGGGCGGGGCGAGCTTGTTGGCGAGAGTCCAGTTGGCGGTCAGGAAAAGACCGACGCCCGCGCCGAGAATACTTCCGAAGAGAAGAAGCGTTCCTTGCGTTCGTCCAAACCAAAGTAAAACGGATCCGATTGCGGTAATCATAGTTGCGAAGATCAACACGCGCCTCATGCCCCAGTGATTGATCAGCCACCCGCTCGCCGCAGCAAAGAGGAT
>PLNY01000327.1 GCA_003141915.1 Anaerolineae bacterium
CCGAGGGTGATCACCGTTCCGTTGATGGTGCTCGCCGCTTTATCGGTCGTGGGCGGAGCGCTGAATTATCCCGGTGTGGATACTTTAAGTAATTGGCTTGAGAATACTGTTCAATTCATTAAGCCTATCGAGTTCCAAATGAACGTGGCATTGATCTCCACCGGTTTGGCTTTGCTTGCCATCCTGATCTCATGGCTTCTTTACGGCCGCAAGCCGCTCAAAGTTGGCGAGATCGATCCGCTCAAGAAAATGCTTGGGCCAATATTTACCGGCATGGAACGCAAATGGTTTGTGGATGAGCTTTATTGGGCTTTGTTCCTTGACCGTTATGTAGATGCTTCCCGTTTTGTGGCGAATGTGATCGATGAAAAGTTTTGGCACGATTGGTTCCACGAGAAAGTCATTGNNAGTTATGCGCTGTTTGTGCTCATCGGTGTTGTTGCAATTTTAGGCTATCTGATTTTCAAATGAGGTTCACATGGATTTTATTTTCCAACCCCTCACGCTCCTGACATTCTTCCCGCTTCTGGGCGTGCTTGTCTTGCTGTTCGTTCCCAACGACAAGAAAAATATTTTGCGCTGGATCGCGCTGGTCACCACGCTGATCACGTTCGGCATTTCGATCTGGGTGCTGACGCTTTTCAACGCATCCAACCCGGACCTGCAGTTGGTCGCCAAATACGATTGGATCACTGTCGCTGGATGGAACATCCAATATCACCTCGGCATTGACGGCTTAAGCATTCTCCTCGTTCTGTTGACAACATTCCTCACGCCGATCTCCATCCTTTCAACGTGGACCGCGGTCGAAGAACGCGTTAAGGATTTCATGCTGTTCTTCTTATTGTTGGAAGTTGGCATGGTCGGCGTATTCCTCGCACAGGATTTATTCCTTTTCTATATCTTTTGGGAATTCACCCTCGTCCCAATGTATTTCCTGATCGGTATTTGGGGCGGACCTCGCCGCATTTATGCCGCCATCAAATTCTTTTTGTACACGATGGCTGGTTCGATCTTAATGTTATTGGCAATCTTATGGCTAGGCATTAATCAAAATACTTTCTCGTTGCCCGATTTGATCGCCAAGGGCGGCATTGACCCGCACACCCAGCTATGGCTGTTCATTGCGTTAGCCGCCGCGTTCGCCATCAAAGTTCCGATGTGGCCTCTGCATTCGTGGCTGCCCGATGCCCATGTCGAAGCGCCGACCGCGGGTTCTATTATTCTTGCAGGCGTTCTGTTGAAGATGGGAACCTATGGTTTCCTGCGCTTCAATCTGACTCTGTTCCCGCAAGCCGCGGTACAGGCTGCTCCGACCATCGCAGTGTTGGCCGTGATTGGCATCATTTATGGCGCGGCGGTTTCGTACGCGCAGACCGACATCAAGAAACTGGTTGCGTATTCATCCGTCAGCCATCTTGGTTTTGTGATGCTCGGATTGTTCGCGTTGAATCCGTTGGGCATCTCCGGCGCCATCCTGCAAATGGTCAATCACGGACTCAGCACGGGAGCGTTGTTTTTGCTGGTCGGTATGGTCTATGAACAGACGCATACGCGTGAGTTCAAAGTCTATGGCGGGTTATGGAAGGTGATGCCCATCTTTGGCACGATCACGCTGATCGTCTCGCTTTCTTCAATGGGCTTGCCTGGCTTGAATGGTTTCGTGGGCGAGTTCACGATTTTGCTCGGCGCCTGGGGCGCTGGATTGAATGGTGGCTCATACGGTTCATTCTGGTACGCGGGTCTCGCCGCGCTGGGAGTCATCATGGCTGCGGTCTATATCCTGTATATGTTCCAAAAGATTTTCATGGGACCGGAAGGTTCGATTGTGGAAGAAGTCAAGAAGCACGGACATGCCCTGCGCGATTTGAATGCACGCGAGATCATTACGGTCGTTCCACTGCTCATCTTTATCTTTTGGATTGGTCTCTATCCCGCGCCGTTCTTTCACCTGATGGCTCCGGCCGTGGATAAACTTGTCGCCGGATTGCAGACCGCCGCGACGGCAATGAGATAAGGAGAAACAATCTCCATTTGAGTACGAGATTGCTTCGTCGGGAAGAACACTCTCCTCGCAATGACAACATAAAACTATGCCTCCTTTGAATTTTTCTCTCATCCTTCCGCTTCTCACGCTGACCATTTGGGCGTGTGCGCTTTTGTTGCTTGATCTATTTATCAGGCGCAAAGAGATCACAGCATTGCTGGCCGCCCTCGGGCTGGCGGTTTCGCTTGGCATGACCATCTCGCAGATCGGCTCATCAGGCACAGGCTTTAATAACATGGTCGTGCTCGATGGTTTTTCCATTTTTGTGGACGCTTTATTACTCGTCACCGGTTTGTTCAGCGTTGCGCTGGCGTATGGTTATATCAAACGCATGGGCATCGAGCGCGGCGAATATTACACGCTCCTTCTGTTCAGTGTGGCAGGCATGATGCTGATGGCGCAAGCCGCCGACCTTATCATCGTCTTCCTCGCGCTCGAAATGCTCTCGATCCCGCTTTATGTTCTCTCGGCATTCGCGCGCCCCAACACGGACTCGGAAGAAGCGGGGATGAAATATTTTTTGCTGGGCGCGTTCTCGACGGGATTTGTGGTGTACGGGATTGCTTTGGTCTTCGGCGCGACTGGTTCAACTTCGCTCAGCGCGATTACGAGTGCCGCATCTTCCGGGACCTCGAACGTGCTCCTGCTGACGATTGGCTCAGCCCTCATCCTTGTCGGACTTGGCTTCAAGGTTGCGGCTGTTCCGTTCCACATGTGGACGCCTGATGTGTATCAGGGCGCGCCTTCCTCGGTAACCGCGTTCATGGCCGCGGGCGCGAAGATCGCGGGCTTCGCCGCGTTGTTAAGAGTCTTTGCGTTGGCGTTCCCGTCATTGGCTGTGAACATCGCTCCAATCCTCGCGGTGCTTTCCGCATTGACGATGATTGTCGGTAACGTCGTCGCGATTGCGCAAACGAATATCAAACGTCTGCTTGCGTATTCATCCATCGCACACGCCGGTTATATCCTGATGGCATTCGTGCCTTATGGACAATCGAAGGTGGTATCCACTTCAGTGGCGGCGGGACTCTTTTATCTCGTGTCGTATGTGCTGACCAACTTCGG
>PLNY01000437.1:0-6272 GCA_003141915.1 Anaerolineae bacterium
TTTCCGGGAAACGTTCTTCTCGTCACCAGCAGAAAATATCGTCATGGTGAATGCTGGGATTCGATCTCATCTTTCCCATACTCGCAGCAATACTCACAAGCCGCTCTCGATTTGCCTCACCTGCCGCCCTATCAGCTTGGACTTCAAACGGGAATGAATTATTCGACGCCCAGCCTGGTATATCCTGCCCCGAATAATAACGGCAATATCTTTATTCCCATCATCAGCCAGCACGGGGATTTATGGCTGGATGATAGCGAGGTCGAGGCGTTCCGATCCCTGCCGATGGACATTACTGTAACGGCGAATGCATTGAAAATGACATCCAGCGACGATACGAAATCAACCGTTATCGAAACTGTGTTCAACGGAACACATCTAAAATTGACGGACTATTCCCCAACGCAAAGAAATACATTCGGTCAGGTGACCGACCCGACAACGGGGAAAACAGGCTATGTTTCTTTATACAATTGGACAGCCTGGATGACAGGTTCCTATACAACAACCTGGACGATGCAAACTCTGCCCGTGCCGCCGGGTTAAGCCGATGAAATAAACTCATTCGACCATGGCACGAAGATTTTCAATGGGCGTTTGCAGAACCAGATCACATCCGGGCCAAACCGCGTTCACGCCCGCTTCCTTCGACCTCGCAACAGCTTGCCTCACCTCAGACTCTGATCCCAAGCTGAGAGTCGCAACCGGATCGATGTTTCCAAATAAAAGCATTTCATTGCCAAGAACTTTGCGTGAGGCCGCGAGGTCATTGGTTTGATCTACGGAGATTGCATCCGCGCCTGCTTGCGCGATCAGGGACATCGATGCATTCGTATTCCCACAGATGGATAACACGCGCGGCTTGGGAAGATCAACAATCAAATCCTTTAGGGTAGGCAGGACAAATTGCTCGAAGCGCGCAGGCCCGATAAAAGCCGGGGAGCCACCCATATCATGCACTGTCAAAAAATCCGCGCCCGCACTGCGATAAGCATGTCCCACTTTGGAAAGCAAAGCAGATAATTGCTTTAGCGCGCTGCGAACCATCTCCGGCTCGCGTTTTATTTCGAGGAATAATTTGACGGGTTCAACCATCAATGTCATCAGCGTGAATGCTCCCGGCATCCATCCGCCGATCACTACTTCAGCGCCAACATCTTCTTTTAACATTCGAATGGCATCGCATACCAATGAAACCCGTCCCAGCTTTGCAATCTCCATGTTCTCAACCGCGATTTCCTTTGTGGATTGAAACAAAGCTTTCCTGATGCGAGGAAACTCATCCCGCTCGGTCTTTCGGAAGTCAATCTCCGCACCCAAAGCTTCTGCTTCGACACACAAATCCAGCGGCACCACTGCGGACGGGAATCCGCTTAGCTTGTAAGTGCTGGCCGCGGCTTTCGCCATCTTCTTAGCATCTTTATGGACTTCGTGAAAGACCAATCCTTCGCGTTCAAGCCCCGCCGATGTGACGTGGATCAATCCAGAAAAACAAGGCACGCGTCCGATGCGCTGACCATTGAGCAAAGCAAGGATGTCGTCATGAGCGTTCATGTTTTTTAAACACAAAGGCCACAAAGATCACAAAGGTTTTTACTTTGTGTCCTTGGTGTCCTTCGTGTTAATTGGATTTTGCCGCTTTTGCAATTGCGGCAACATGACTTGGCGTCGAACCGCAGCATCCGCCGACGACGCGTGCTCCAATTGCAACGTATTTCTTTGTGTACGCCGACATATCCTCCGGCGTCATGTCATAAACGCCCTGCTCCGTCTTCACGTCCATGTGCGGCACGCCCGCGTTTGGTTTCGCCCATAACCCAAAGCCCGGTATCGTTTCGCCATATTCTTTAAGGACGGCCTCCATGTTTTCAAGCGTCGTCCCGCAGTTCGCACCGATAAGAGTTGCTCCCATGTCTTTATATTTCTTCGCCACATCTTTCGGCTTCACGCCCATCATTGTCCGCACGCCGCGATCATAGCTGAAAGAAACAACGATTGGAAGATCAGTTACGGAACGCGCGCCATTGAAGGCCGCGTCCGCTTCATCGAGGGCAAACATGGTTTCGATCAGCAAAAAGTCCACACCACCATCCGCAAGGGCTTTGGCTTGTTCGGCATATGTTTCAAAAGCTTGATCAGGAGTCATGGGACCGTATGGTTTCATGATCGAACCAGTTGGACCCATCGAACCGGCGATCAGCACATCGGCGCCGCCCTGAGCGTGTCGAAGGGTCCGCGCTGAAGCAGCCTTACGCGCCAATTCCGCAGCGCGCGTGTTGATTTCGGGCGCGCGGCTTTGATATTTTGAATCCTTCATTCGCAAGCGCGTGCCGCCAAAGGTACAGGTCAGAATGATATCCGAACCGGCTTCGACAAAGGAGCTTTCAAGCTTGAGCAATAGATCGGGCTGGTCAATCACCAAATCTTCCGGCGCTTTGCCGGGTTTCAAACCCATCTTCTGCAAATTGGTTCCGGTTGCGCCGTCTGCAACCAATGTTTCGCCTGCGTTGAGTCTTTCCAAAAATTTATTCATCGTCCTCTCCACTTTTTTTGAACCGCTAAGCACGCGAAGAGCGCGAAGAAAAATTTTCTCTTTGCGTTCTTAGCGATCTTCGCGGTTAATTTTTTATTTGTTCATAAATTTTTCAGCCAGCGGGTCCGCAGTGCGGTTCGGGATCAGATGCGCGATGTGAGGAAACGATTCGCTCATGTGTGGAAGACTCGTCGCCAACATGAATTGATTTTGAAACTCCGGATCCGTGGGCAATTCAAACCGCTCGACGCGCCGCGTGACCGTTTCGATCTCTTTGCGCTTCTCGATGTTCAACAATGCAATGCGCGCGCCATCACCGGCGGCGTTGCCAACGGCATACACATTCTCCAGCGGGCAATCGGGAATCAAACCGATCAGCATTGCCTTTTCTTTATCAATATAACTTCCGAAGCCGCCCGCCAATATAATTTTATCAGGAGATTGTAAATTACTGCGCTTGAGTAATGTGCGCGCCGCCGTGAACAACGCGGCCTTCGCCAATTGGATTTGTCTCACATCTTGTTGCGTAATGGGGATGTCTCGTCCGATGGATGTTTCATCCGACCAAGCGATGACATATTCCCAGCCGCTTGCGCCNNCGAGAATCAATGATGCCCACCCGAAAGATTTCCGCCACCGCATCGATGATGGCCGATCCGCAAATCCCTTTGACTTGACCATTGAAATCGGCGCGGTCGGTGTTCCAGCCTTCGATGCCGATGACTTTATATTTTGGTTCAAGAGTCTTTTCATCAATTTGGACGCGCTCTATGGCGCCAGGTGCAGCACGCATTCCATATTCCACATGCGCCCCTTCGAGCGCAGGACCAGTTGGCGTGGATGTGCAAACCAAACGATTGCGATTGCCCAATACTAATTCAGCGTTTGTACCGACATCAATGATCAACCAGTTCTCATCCTGCTTGTACGGCTCTTCGGCAAGCAGAACTCCACTCGTGTCGGCGCCGATGAAGGAAGCAATGGTCGGTAAAACATGGATGTTGCCGGATGTGTTGATGTGTAATCCAAGCTCGCGCGCTTTTATGTCCAATGAGTGATGAATGGCCGGGACGAACGGCGCGCGTCCCAAATCCATGGGTGGCAGATTCAGCACAAGATGATGCATGGTGGTATTTCCAACCAGAACCATTTCGAGGATATTCTCTAATCTTATGTCATTGCGAGGGGTGTTCTCCCCCGAAGCAATCTCCCTTTCATCAACAGGGGATTGCTCACCTGCACTTGCGTCAGGTGCAAGTGTCGCTTTCGCTCGCAATGATAAGTTCACTGATCTGACAGCTTGTTTTAATAGCTTGTTGAGTACGTCAATTACAGCTTTGTGTAATTTCTCCAGCCCATCTTTATGCTCAATCGTATATTGAATGCGCGACATGATGTCTTCGCCATACACAATTTGCGGATTCATCTCTGATTCCGCCGCGAGGATTTCGCCGGTGCGAAGATCACACAGATATAAGGCGATCGTGGTCGAGCCAATGTCCACGGCCGCGCCGTAACTCTCTTCTACCAATCCCGGCTGAACCTGTACGATTTCCTGATCCTGCCATACAGACACGGTCACTTCCCAATTTGCTGCGCGTAAAGTCTGCGACAAGGTTCGCAAACATTGATAGTCAATTTTGAGATCGGACCATTTCGGCAAATTCTCTTCACCGCGTCGGACAAGACCCATCGAAGTTTCGAGACCTTTGGCAAGCCGTTCCCAATCTGCGATTGGACGTTCGAGGTTGGGCGGTGTCATTGTCACTAAATATTTCCGGATGGACGGCTTGATCTCGATCTGGCGTTCGTGCGCGCTCTTGCGGACGATTTGTTTGTTGCCGCGGCTTTCTTCAGGGACATTGATGAGCACATCACCGAGCACTTTGCATTGACACGAGAGCCGTACCTTTCCAACTTGCCAACCTTTGCTTTTAAGCAGATTCGGACGCCGATCAAAGTATGCTTTTTCAGCCGCGCCGACGGGAGATAAATTTTCTTGCCTAGACTCAATGCCATATCGTTCGAAGCGACCCTCTTCCACCAACACAATACATTTACCGCACGTGGCATTTTCGGCGCAAATGGATTCGATTTCCACGCCCAATTCGCGCGCAACCTCACGCACGGACTTGCCTTCTTCCACTTGTCCGCGGCAGCCTGAGGGTTGCAGGATGACAGTATGCTTATTGGTCATTTAACGGGACTACCATTCCGTTTGGGAATTTTGATTTTAGCGAACTCCGCTTTGAGTTCCGAAAGAAGCGCCTCAGAAACCTCATCGGGCGAACTTTCGCACTTGATCCAATTACCACGCTTGTATTGTTTTGCATATTTCCGAGTTGAAATTGAACCGGTTACTATTGCGTATGCCTCAATTGCGTTCTGGATATTCTGCACGTTGCCCTTAAGTTGGCGGATTATTTTACGCGGGCGGATTGTAAGGGATGTTATTTGAGCGGTCAATAGAAAAATCGTCGATGCTGATTGCCTCTTTCGCCGAAACGTTGTATATAGTATAATCTCGGTTGTTGGTTCGGTTGAGGGATTTTCTCTCATTCATTGAAATTCGAGGAGTGTGAAGCGCTTATTGATCGTAAGGTCAGGTGATTCGTTTCGGTTTAAACACGACCCTCAGCCGAGTCCGCGTATGGCTGAGGGTTTTTCTTGGCCCATCTTAACTGGTAAAGGAGGTGAATCAAATATGGCATTGGTTGTTTTGCGCAGCGGCGAATCGCAGGATTCGTTGTTGAAGCGTTTTCGCAAGAAGGTTGTCAAGAGCGGCGTTTTGAGCACGGTACGCCGCAAGCGCTGGTNNGGTCGAGGCATTGCCTGGGACACAGTTCCGCGTGCGGCTCGATAACGGCCATGAAGTGTTGGCGTATCTTTCAGGCAAGATGCGCAAGTATTACATTCGTATCCTGCTGGGCGATCATGTCGCGGTGGAAATGTCGCCGTATGATTTGACGCGCGGACGCATCACGTTCCGTCAGCGCAAGAACGCTCCGATGCCGGTTGAAGAATAGCCATCTCGTTCTGGAATTATCAAAAAAGTCCTTCGTAATTTACGAAGGACTTTTTGTTTTTAGTTGATCAATTGGATTAAGGCAAATCCGTGAACGAACNNTAATACCTTCATGTAATTCGCCCGTTCGAATGCAGCCGGTTCAGCCACGGATTTCTGGCTCATGCTACCCTGCATTTGTTTAATGGACGTGTACTCATGTTCCTCCATCCAGGTTTGTAGTTCAGCAAGGATATTGGAAACAGAATCCGCACCGTTGCGGAGCAATTCGGATGCCATCATTGAAACTTTCGCGCCGGCCATCATGGCCTTGAGAATGTCGGTGGCAGAGTGCACGCCGCTGGTCAATGCGAAGTCAACATCAACCTGACCATATTGCAGAGCAATCCAGCGAAGAGGCAATCGCAAATCTGATGATGAGCTAAGGTCGAGAGTGGGAGAGATATTCAATTCCTCGATATCAAAATCAGGTTGATAGAAGCGGTTGAAGAGCACCAAACCGTCAGTGCCGGCCTTGGCCAGGCGTTTCATGAAATGAGGAAGCGAAGTATAGAACTGACTTAACTTCACCGCCAGTGGAATTTTGATCGAGGACTTTACACTCGCAACGAGTTCAACTTGCGCGTCTTCGAGTTCTTGCGCAGGGATGGCAGAGTCGGTCGGGATAAAGTAGAGATTCAATTCAAGCGCGTCCGCTCCGGCATCTTGAATGAG
>PLNY01000437.1:6286-6694 GCA_003141915.1 Anaerolineae bacterium
CGATCCGGCAATAAGCTGTAAGTGCCAGCATCGGGAAGATAGGTGAGCGCCTCGGCAAATGATTCGGTGCCGCGTGCGAGGTAGTGATCGAGTTCAAGGCTTTCGTGGATGATCTGTTCCTCAAACAATGAATACATCACCACTGCGGAAATGCCGGCTTCTTCCATGCGTTTAACCTGTTCAATCTTTTTTGAAAGCGGAGAGGCAGAAGCCACAATCGGATTTTTTAATTTCAAGCCAAGATAGGTNNGTATTTTTTTTGTTCTCCGTTGCCATCGGCGTCGTAATGAATGGCGGCCATTTGCTCATAGAGCGTCCAACGTGCCTTGGCATCCTGCTGAGCTTCGCGCATCAATTCTTCCGCGCGGGACTCATCGATCTGCGTGAGCATCTTATAACGAGTCTCAT
>PLNY01000044.1 GCA_003141915.1 Anaerolineae bacterium
TCCAAAAGGCATTCACCGGAGAATTGGTATGACGCATTTTTCAAACCCGCAGGAATTTCTTGACCACGTGAGAGTCGTGGAAAGTAAGGTCGTTCCAAAGACCAACATCGATCAAAAATTCCAACAAATACAGGATGAGCAGATGAAGGAAGGCGGAATTACACTTCCCCTAAATACAGATTCTTATGATTTAATCGTTGGGAATGTAGTGAAAGAGATCGTAGGGGCACTGCCTTCAGGCCAGCAGAAAAGATTTGAAAAATCGGTAGCAGCGGGTTGCTTGGAGCATCCATCCGTTAACGCACAGATTCTTCGTAGTCCGGATGACCGTTATGCAATCGTATTGAATAAAGGTCTCCTGATTCTCCTGAACAAGTTTATGAAGCTCATCGCTGCTGGTCGTGAGCCAGAGGCGGTTATTTATTGCAATCGCGGCGAGCCATCTCAGTTTGATTATTTAGCTTACCAAGAAATGGCGGATGAAATTTTATCACAATATGCAGAAACAGGAATTCCAGCAGGGCCAAGAATCAAATTTGACCTCGATAGCGAGGCCGCAGCTCTTGCTTCCGGTCACATTCATATGACCGAGCTTTTCATTTTTTCTCATGAAATCGGGCATTTTTTCAATGGTGATCTTGCTAACCATAATTGCTTTACAAAGTGGCACGTGTGCGAAGAGATTGACATTTTCAGAAACGAGAAATGTCATCAGATGGAATTTGCGGCAGACAGATTTGCTTTTGAGCATGTCATGAGGGTAATATCTTCAACAACGCCAGAATTACCTGCATTTAGCGCTTTTTCATCCGCCATCCTAAGCTTCAACTTTCTTAGAGGAATTGCGAATCGAGAAAGCTATTCACATCCGGCACCGAGCGTAAGACTAATTGCCCTTACGAAAGAATTTTTCGGCGAAGATGCCGCCAATTCTATGGAACGCAGCTTTTTGAATCCTCGCATCCTTCTTGAGATCCAAGCGGCCAGCGGGAAACCTTCGGTAACCGAACTGCTTCAGCGCAGAGATTCAATGCGGCCTGAAATGAGTAATCCAACCTCAAGTGCTCCCCGCCGCCAGTCCATCCTCCAAAAGGCATTCACCGGAGAACTCGTTTAACACATGAAACCGAGCATATTCATTGGCTCATCGTCCGAAGCATTGTCTTTGGCAAAAGCAATTAAGCGCGAACTCTCCACGAATTATCATGTAGAGATTTGGAGCGAACACCTTTTTGAACTTGGAGAGGACACGCTCAACAATCTTCTGCGTTTTATTCAGTGCTACGATTTTGCCATTTTTGTCGTCACCGGTGACGACTTCTCGAAGAGTCGTGGCAAGAACACCAAGTCACCGAGAGATAATGTGATTTTTGAGCTGGGTCTATTCATGGTGCATTGGGACGGAGACGGGCATTTCCTATCGTTGCACCGGCAAAGACACGCTCCGTTAAACTGCCATCAGACCTCTTGGCAAACACAGCAGTTTTTCTCCCGAAGGGTTTTACCAAGAAATTGACGCCAACCGCGCTGCGCGAAGCGCTCGCCCAGCTTCTCGATACGCTCAAGATGCGTAGTCGTGAGTCCAACCTGCAACGTCTTCCATCGACGGCGTTAGCAATTGGCTATTTTCAGAATTTCGTTCTCCCTGTTTGCAAAGAACTGGCGAAGCGGAAGGCGGTGTTTGTGGGCGGCAAGCGTATCGACATCAGCCAAGACAACTTTGATTTTACGGTGGTCATGCCCAAGACTCTTTCGGAAGCTTCGATTGAAGGTGCGAAAAAGTTCTGCAAGATCCAGAAAGTCGCTGAATTCAAGCTCAAGACGGGAGCGCGTAGTTACCCGTTTTACGTGAGCAGTTCACTCAAGGCTGGACAACTCATTTTCTATGACTATCCGACGACTCTCCGTGCGTCTCACGAGTGTGTCCGGCTCGCGCTCGCCGGTCCGTATCTCGGATATGGCAAGCACCATGCGGTTCTGGATGAGCAAGAAATCAGGAACTTTGAACGCACACTACGCATCCTCTTGAGCGAAGCTTCAGCAACGGAATTCCGCGACAACGTCAAAATCATCCGCGCACCCTAATTATGGCAACACGCACACGAGCACTTGATAACCTCCGGGCACGTCGAAACCCCGACGGCTTGTTGAATGAAGCCTATGCAAGCATACAAGAGGATGATGCTGTTCAGTATCTCGTGGGTGCGATGGAGGCAGTTGAGTCCAGTTTTACGAAGAATACATACGAAGAAGGGAACAGGGTTGCGAACCAGATATCGACTGGTCTCGCGAGCGAGAGCTTAAAAGCTGAATACGAGTATCAAGGTTCGGTTACAAAAAACACTCACATCAAAGCATATAGTGACATTGACCTTTTGGTGCTCGAAACCCGCTTTTACTCTCTACAACCGCCTCAGCAACCACCTAATCCATACAAAGGAGATCCTCTTCAGGATTTACTGCAGATACGTCGGATTTGTATCTCACACCTCAAATCAGCATTTCCAACGGCAACGGTTGATGATTCTGGTCCAAAGTCTATAAAGATTTCAGGCGGCTCACTTGCCAGAATCGTGGATATTGTTCCAGCCAACTGGTATGACACAAACGATTATGCTGAAAAGAAACAGAAAATTCTTCGTGGGGTGCATGTGCTAGACGCGCATAAGAAGGAGCGGCAATCGGACCAGCCTTTTATCCATGGTGCTTGGATCAATTACAAAGATAGTAACACTCAAGGCAGCACCCGAAAACTCGTCCGCCTCCTAAAATCTCTCAAATACGATTCGGAGGACCGAGTTACCATGTCCAGCTACGACATCGAATCTTTGGTTTTTAGGATGAATGATACGCAGATGCAAAAGCCACAAGGAGAGGAAATCCCCCTCGCACATGCTTGTTGGCTATGGCTCAAAACAGTTGAGGATAGTCAGCAAATCCGGGATGAGTTATCTGTCCCTGATGGGAAGCGAAAAGTATTCGCCGAAGGCAATGTCACATTGGCGCAGTTAAAATCACTCCGCCAAGAATTGGAAGGGCTTCTTTACGATATTGATCAGGGACTGAAACACTCGATGCGGAAACTCGCTGAAGCGAAGGTGAAGTGGCCAAATTGATTTTCTCTTTCACTCATGAGCACACCCAACGCCCTCGTCCAAAAACTTTGGAATTACTGCAACATATTGCGGAATGACGGTCTATTCTTCCGCCTCCGCCAGTCCATTT
>PLNY01000087.1:0-23540 GCA_003141915.1 Anaerolineae bacterium
GCGCCGGTGCAATCAGGTAGTCGAGCGCCGGCAGCCCAACGGCAGCCGTGATGAACGCGCCCACCGACACAGTGACCCATTTTACAAAATCCCGCCGGCTGAGATGTTCAGAACCTGCCATGCGATCCTCCTGGATACAAAGGGCTTCAGGGGTAAAGTCGTTTTGCTGCGGAGACTCTCAATTGTGCGGAGAATGAGATAAAACTCTGCACCTTAAGCATGCTGGTAGTGCGTTTTTACATCGGGCTCACATTAAGACAGTATAAACCTTTATAATGTATTATTATAAGGGAAGTTGCAGACTTCCCCATAAGGAAGTCTGGAATGAATAATCTATGAGTATTGTCACTATTCTTGTCTGATTTACGGATGGGATAATAGGGCATCGTTTGTAAAACCCAGGTATGTAGTAATGACTTCAGTCGTTCGGCAAAACAGCTACTAGATTACATAAGGAGGCGTGGATGGGCTTGAAAAGGGATGTCAGCCTGAAAGATGCCTTGCGGTACCAGGGAAAGGGTCCGATGTTGACCTATTTCCTGCATCGCCTCGGCGGCCTGGGGATGGTCACCTTCGTGGGGTTACACGTCCTGGCTTCCTTCATGGGCGGAACAGTGGGGAGATCCATCAACCTCGTTTATGAAAACTGGGTCTTCCAGGTCTTTATCTTCTTTTTAGTCCTGTTCCACATGATCAACGGGCTGCGCATCATCATCCTGGACCTGTTCCCGAAACTGATCGAACACCAGCGCGAAGCCATCTGGCTGGAGTGGATGATTTTCCTGCCGGTCTATGGCATGGCAGTCTATGTCATTGTAAGCACGGCGTTGGGAGGCTGACATGGCTGTGAAACGCAGGACGGTTTCTTTCTCCAAACGAGGTTTCGATTTCGAGATCTTCATGTGGCTCTATACCCGGCTCTCGGCGCTGGCCATGTACCTGTGCGCCTTCATTGGGCTGGTGGGAGCGCTCATCATGGGTGCGCGCGCCCAGGTGAATTTTGCGGATCTGCTGCGCTGGTCCTTTATGCCGGATGAGAACCACGTGTTGATGAATACCACCATCAACAACATTGCCAACATGGCGGCCTGGACCACCGTCTACTGGAAACTAATGGGCAGTTTGCTCGTTTCCTTTGCCGTTTCGCATGGGCTGCACGGCGTGTTGAGCGTGGAGGAAGATTACCTCAAAAATCCCACGCTGGGCAAGATCCTGCGCTATGTAGTACTGGTGCTGACTGTTATCGGGATCGTCATCGCCATCGACGTAATCTGGACACGCTAGGAGCCGCGCTATGATAACGCATCAATTCGAAGTACTGGTGGTGGGGGCAGGCGGGGCGGGGCTGATGGCCGGCCTGTACGCCTCCCGCGCAGCCAAAACCGCCATTATTACCAAGCTCTACCCCACCCGTTCGCACACCGGCACCGCCCAGGGCGGCATCGGCGCCGCGTTGGGTAGCCAGGAAGAAGACCACCCGGAGTGGCATACCTACGACACGGTCAAAGGTTCGGATTACCTGGGCGACCAGGACGCGATCGAGTTCATGTGCAATGAGGCCGTGCCGGCTGTCTATGAACTGGAGCACATGGGCTTGCCGTTCGACCGAACGCCGGACGGCAAGATCTCCCAGCGCCCGTTTGGCGGGCATACCAATAACGTCACCGGCAAACCGGTCCGGCGGGCCTGCCATGCCGCTGACCGCACCGGCCACATGATCCTGCAGACGCTCTACCAGCAGTGCATAAAAAATAACGTGACCTTCTTCGACGAATTCCAGGCGGTTGACCTGCTGATGGTTAATGGGGCTGCCGCGGGTGTGGTTGCTATTGAGCTGGCCACCGGTGAGATGCACGTTTTCCATGCCAAGGCGGTCATCTTTGCCACCGGCGGGCATGGCCGCATCTGGGAGATCACTTCCAATGCCTATGCCTTCACCGGCGACGGCCCATCCATGGTGATGCGGCGCGGCCTGCCCTTGGAAGATATGGAATTCTTCCAATTCCATCCGACCGGCATTTATAAACTCGGCATCCTCATCACTGAAGGCGTGCGCGGCGAAGGCGGTGTGCTGATCAATGGCAAGGGTGAACGCTTCATGCCGAAGTATGCGCCGCACGTTAAAGATTTGGCGTCGCGCGATGTGGTCAGCCGCGCCATCTACACCGAGATCCGCGAAGGACGCGGCGTCAACGGACAGAATTATGTGTATCTCGATGCGCGTCCCGAGTCAATAATGAAGTATGCAGCGGAAGATGGGCGAACGAATCCTGACGGTACCCCATATAAAATTACCGCCGAAGAATTGTTAAAGAAACTTCCCGATATCGTTGATTTCAACCGCGTCTATCTTGGCATCGATCCGATGACTCAAATGATGCCGATCCAACCCACCGCGCATTACACGATGGGCGGCATCCCGACCAATAAATTCGGTGAGGTGGTGATCGATGATAAGAACACGGTCCATCCCGGACTTTATGCGGCGGGCGAATGCGCCTGCGTTTCCGTCCACGGTGCGAATCGACTCGGCACGAACAGCTTGCTTGATCTCATCGTCTTTGGAAAACATGCGGGTCTGCGCGCCGCTGAATATGCCAATCAAGCCGACTTCGAGAAGTTGCCGGATGATCCGACCGCCGAAGCACGCGCTCAATTTGACGGACTCCGCAACGGGTCCGGGAAAGAGAACGCTTTCGATATCAGCCGCGAAATGAAGAAGGTCATGTTCGATGAAGTCGGAATTTATCGATCTGGCACGGTAATGGAATCCGCTATCGATAAAGTCCTTGAATTGAAGGAACGTTTCAAGCATGTACGTGTGAGTGATACTGGAAAGATATTCAACACTGAATTGCTCAATGGTTGGGAACTAGGCAACATGCTCGATGTGGCTGAACTGGTGGCGGTCTGCGCGTTGAACCGCACGGAGTCGCGTGGCGGGCATACGCGCGAGGATTATCCGAACCGCGATGATAAGAACTGGTTGAAGCACACCTTGGCTTGGAGCAAGAACGGCAAAATTGAAATTGGTTATAAGCCGGTAATCATTACGAAGTATCAACCTAAAGAGCGAGTTTATTAGTAGAGGCAGCCATGCAGGTAACACTAAAAGTTTTTCGTTACAATCCTGAAGTGGACAAGAAATTCCATTACGAGACATACAACATCGATGTCGAAGAGAACGAGCGCATTTTAGATTTGCTGGAACTGGTCAAAGGCCATCATGATGGCACGTTGTCATTTCGACGTTCGTGCGCGCACGGCGTATGCGGTTCGGATGCGATGCGCATCAACGGACGCAACATGCTGGCGTGCAAAACGCTGGTGCGCAATGTCGGCGATAAGATCACCGTCGAACCTTTGCTTGGATTGAAAGTTGTCAAAGATTTGATCGTGGATATGGAACCGTTCTTCGATAATTACAAAAAGGTTCTGCCATATTTCATCAACGAGTCCCCGCTTCCCGCCGATGGGAAAGAGCGACTTCAATCTCCCGAACAGCGCGCCCGCTTTGACGAAACCACCAAGTGTATTTTGTGCGCGGCTTGTACCACATCCTGTCCGTCGTTCTGGGGAAGTGATGATTATCTGGGCCCCGCCGCGTTGGTCACGGCGCATCGCTTCATCTTCGATAGCCGCGATGAAGCGGCCTCGGAACGGCTGCAGATCATCAGCGAAACATCGGGACTGGCGCGCTGTCACACTACATATAACTGCACGATGGCTTGTCCGCGCGATATTCACATCACGCAGGCTATCGGTGAATTGAAGCTGGCGACGCTAACAGGAAAAGTGGAGTGAAGCAGTGATCGGTGAGCAGTCGAGCCGCGTGATAAACGCGGCTTATCGTTTCTTGTGGTGAAAATAAAAAGTCCAGCAAAATTAGATTTTATTCCCCAAACAACTTTTCGATCAATCCTTGTTTCTTTATCGGCGGCGGAGTAATGCCTTCTTTTGGCATTCCCAACAAAATCACCGTGATATTATCATGGCCGCCGCGCTCGTTGGCCTTGTCAATCAAATCTTCCGCCATGGATTTTAAATTACTGCGCGTGTTAATGATGTGCAAAATTTCATCATCCCAGATCATATCGGTCAGTCCATCCGTGCAAAGCAACAACACATCGCCGCGCTGAAGCCGAGTTCCTTGATTCTTCTTTGCATCATCCGCGGATTCTTCCGGCTTGAGACATAAACGAAAATCCACGCCGGGTAATTCGACCGAACCGAGATGTCGTCGAATGACATGCACGTTTGGATGATTGCGCGCTTCATCGGGCGTGATGATGCCTTTCTCGATCGCTTCCTGCACCCAGGAATGGTCGACCGTTAAACGCTGGATTTTTTCGTCCCGAATCAA
The DNA here is from genome assembly GCA_003141915.1 of Anaerolineae bacterium. Classification (GTDB taxonomy): domain Bacteria; phylum Chloroflexota; class Anaerolineae; order Anaerolineales; family Villigracilaceae; genus Fen-1038. The sequence goes on from PLNY01000087.1 coordinate 4,364, forward strand.
ATAGATTCGCGAGTCGCCAACATAACCGGTGTACAGTTTATCTTCAACGATCCACGCGCAGACGCAGGTTGCGCCCATGCCTTGTTGATCGTCCTTGCTGGCCGAACGCGCCGCGATCGCCTCGCTGGCCGTCTCGATAGCCAGCTCAATGATCTCAAGCGGCTTTTGACCGTTGCTTTCGGAAACTTTCTGGCTGATGTAATTGACCGCCAATTCCGCGGCAACTTCACCGGCACGGTGCCCGCCAATGCCATCAGATACCACGGCAAACGCAACCGGATGCCCATCCTCTGTTGTGAAAGATGCGACGGCGTAGCGGTCTTCATTATTTTTACCGCTTCGTCCGGCGTGGCTGAGAGCGGCCACGTTTAAATGGGCGTGTTGTGTTCGATTCATGCCGTTTTTTTTTCTCTCGTAATCTTCGGTTCCATGGCTGATGGAGGATTCTTAAGTTGGAACCGAAAGACCAATTGACCAAAGTGTATCACATCCCCGTGCTGGAGGGGGGTGCCTTCTTTTCTTACTGGCTCGTAATTGACCCATGTCCCGGCAGTGGTGCCTTCATCCCTAATGCGAAAACTGCCGTTCTCCGTTTGAGAAATGCGGGCATGGCGCGGCGCGATGGACAGGTCATTCAAAACGATGCCAGATTGTATGGAATCCGCCCCAAAGGTGATCTCATTTTCGATGAGAGGAATCGGGTTGGCAGTCATCGGCTCGAGGTCCAGGCGGAGGCGGATGAGGGATGCCGGTGCGTTGATCGGTTTGATCCGTCCGCTTCGAGGACGCGCACGTTTCTTTTTCTCTTGGGAAGATGCCTCGATTGCAATCGCAACCGGCTGCGTAAGCGGATCGGCATTGGTGCGTTGTACTTTGCGCCTGCTGGCGAGAGCCAATTGCAGACGGGTAATCAACAGGATCAACAGCAGCGTTATGCCCGCAAATCCTATTGCGCCATAGGTGATATATTGACGATATTTTGAGAACAACGCGGATATTCCATGCGGCGCCTGTATGACCGTGAACGTGACCGGAATTTCCATGCTGGTTTTATTCAATCCCAGCGTATCCACTGCTTCAACAGAAATCTTGTGTGCGCCGCTCATAGTGAAGCCGCTGATATCCCATGTGAATCTATCGAAGGGAGGAGTTTTGTTTTCAGCCACGGCCTGACCGTCCACATACAAAGTGGTGCTGGCTAAGGGCCGCGTATGCCCATCCGGAAATTCGATGATGATGTCTATCTCCTGGGTGGCTGGTACGAGGACTTTCGTATTATACGGATCGCTGGCGGGCGGCTGGCGCGTGATCTGCAAAGGCGGCGAAACCAGAATCGGATTCGGCGGTTCGATATCCACGGCGAAAGTTTGATCGGAGGATTTAATTACTGCCCCGGCATTCGTGACCTGCACGCCCAACGTATGTTGTCCGCCTGCGGTTATCGCCGACGCATATTTCAGCGAATATAATTTCCGCAGGGGCGCGAAATAAGTTTCGGGGTCCGGGAAATCTTTTCCGGATGAAAAATAAAAAGCGCCGCCCGTCTGGTCGGCCAGCTGGCTGAAAGCCGCCGCGCTGGTGGTTGCCTGGTAGGCATCCAAATCGGCGAACCAGACGAAGACATGGATGCGGTTTTGAACGGCGCGTTGAATGAGCGGTTGAAGCTCGTTATCTACATTGGGATCGTCCATGTGCGGCGTGATGAACAACACGGCGCGCTTCGTTCCTGAATGAGCTCCCTGGGCGATGGCGGTGTCCAATGCAATGGAGAGCGATTGCAAATTCGGCGTGGTCGAGTGAAAATCGGGTTGGAATGAATTCAAACTTACCAGCCAGTCTTTAACATCCGCATGCGTAATGATCGCCCCGGCCAGCGTCACCAGGCTGAGATCGTCCTGTTGGTCGGCCGGCCGCGCCTGCGCCCATGTGCTAAGCGCCTGCGCGGTCCAATCAAAGCGTGAAGCGCCGGTTGTGTCGCGAATCCCGAGCGCAGGTCCAGGATTGACCGCAACCACAATTTGTATGGGAATGTTTAATTCGGTCAGGTCCGTGATCGGAAGCGGCTTGCCGTCTTCAACGACATTCACATCCCCCGGCTTGAGTCCATTTACGAACGCGCCGGACGCGTCGAACACATCCATGAATGCAGAGATGGTTGGAAAGCCCGACACATCGGCCGGATAAAGAATCGCTGCGGCCTGTCCTTGTGCGCGCGCAGGCAAACCCCAACCAAGCAACAGGCTCAGGCTGAATAACGCAATTAGAAATTTACGCATTCGTCGGTGAAATGATCGGCGCTTGTTCTTCTTGTTTTGGTTTTGTAATGCGAATATAGGTTAGCGTCCAAACCGATTGCAGATAAGTCATCACGATTCCGTTGGCAAACCATGCGATGGGAGTGTACACGCAAATGATACAAATGAACGCAACGAGCCACGGCGTGAAGGAAAAGTTCAGGTTGTTCATGTTGGCGACGAATGCGATTCCCAAAGGAACAAGAACTACCAGAAGCGGCAGGGCAATGACAATAGCGGCTACGAAACCGATGGCGGCCGTAATTAACCAGATAATAAGAATCGGACCGAGATTCTTCGTCAACACTTCCCAGCCGCGCCTAAATCCATCAAGGATGGATTTATCTTCCAGCACAATGGCGCGCTCAGCCTGCGTCGAAATAAAGCCGAGGATGATAGCGAGGATAGAAATGACACAACACAACATACATATAACACCGGCAATGGACAACAGAATTAATAACGAGGGTACACCTGAATTACTGCCGGACTGCAAAGCTGCTGAACTAATGAGACCTGTTGATAAAATAACTACTGTAAATGCAGCAAATAAAATTACGAGAAATAGTACGACGAACGGCGTACCGATCAGGAACGATAGCCAGAACACGCGCCAGAAGTAAGGCGTGCTTTCCTTCCATAATCCACCGAAGGTCAGTTTCTCCGCACCCGCGTCTGCCTCCGCTGTTCCTTTGATCAGACCAATGCGGCCAATCGTGCCGAGAAAAATTTCCACGAGAACGATTATGCAGACGATAGAAATCACAATCGCCACAAATTGCCAGATGAAAGTTGGATTCTCGAATAAGCGTCCGAAGCGATATAACTGATCCATCATGGCCGGAGGCAGATTGGGCATCGAATTGGGAAAACCATTTCCGTTGGTTCGGAAACTACTATTGAAGTTGAAATTGACACCTCGGCTTGCTCCGCAACCGGCAAGGATGCCGAAAATCCACAACACTTTAAACTTCCATGTGATCTTCCATGCCTTGCTTAGAACTTCACCGTAGTCCATGGTTCCCTCCGTTTTGAAATTGATCCAGGTAGATTACTTCGGATTCGCGTCAATGATTTCGTGCTCATCGCTGTCCGACCGATCCCTCGAAAATGGCAATTGAACCCATTGATGCAGACCCGCCCATGCCAGAAATATTCCGCCCGCTGCTGTACCCGGAATTACCGGCACAGGCACGCCAGCGATCACTCCCATCACCAAGCCTTTGGCGATGGCAGGGCCCCATTCATCCTTTGCCAAGTAACGCTGAATGAGCATGGTTGTAGCAAAGCATAATCCGCCAATAATTGGAGAAGCGATAACCCACACTTCCGGGCCGGCAAGATCCGGGATGTCGAAAAGATTATCCAGCAAGATTGTGACCAAAGCGGATAACGGATGGATGGGTGAAGCTGGGATCGGACTTCGATTGATATTGAGCCGTGGGCGGCGGGGTTCGATTTGGTTCGTCATTTTGATCTCCAATCGTTAATCCTATCAACAATGGTAAACAGCCTATTCCCATTCAATCGTGGCGGGCGGCTTGCTGGTAATATCATACACCACTCTATTGATTCCGTGGACTTCGTTCACTATACGATTCGATACCCGCGCCAAAAGATCGCTGGGTAAACGCGCCCAATCGGCGGTCATAAAATCTTCCGTGGTCACCGCGCGGATGGCGGCGGCTTCCTTATACGTGCGCTGGTCGCCCATCACGCCGACGGAATTCACCGGCAGTAAAACCACAAACGCCTGTGACAATTCCGAGCCTTTGCCAATGAATCCGGCTTTGGATAATTCATCCTGAAAGATGGCATCCGCCGCTCTTAGATGATTCAAACGTTCAACCGTCACTTCGCCGAGACAACGTACGCTCAAACCCGGACCTGGAAACGGCTGTCGCCAAACCATTTGCTCCGGCAACCCAAGCGCTTCGCCGACCGTGCGCACTTCATCTTTGAACAAATATCTCAGCGGCTCGACCAATTCAAACGACATATCTTCCGGCAGTCCGCCGACGTTGTGATGCGTTTTGATTCGTTCTGCCTTGTTTCGATCCGGCGCGGACGATTCGACCACATCGGGATAAATCGTCCCCTGCACTAGAAACTTCGGCGAACCCAATTGCCTGGCTTGCTCTTCAAAGATGCGAATAAATTTTTCACCGATGATCTTTCTTTTTTGTTCCGGTTCAGTGACGCCTTTCAGCGCACGAATAAATTCATCGCTGGCATCTACTGCAATCAATTCAGTGTGCATCTTTTCGCGGAAAGTCGAGATGACTTGTTCGGGTTCGCCTTGCCGCAACAAGCCGGTATCCACAAACACAGCGACCAGCTGATCGCCAATCGCTTTATGAACCAGTGCGGTCGCGACCGACGAATCCACGCCGCCGCTTACTGCGGATAGCACGCGTTGATTACCAACTTGTTTTCGAATACGTTGGATTGAGTCTTCGATAATGGATGTTGGAGTCCATTCAGGTTTTGCTCCACAAATCTCCACCGCAAAATGCTTGATGACTTCCGCACCGTTGGGCGTATGTTTCACTTCGGGATGGAACTGCACGCCGAAATATTTTCTTTGCATGTCGCCCATCGCCGCGAATGGACTATTGCCACTCTTCGCCAATGCGATGAATCCTTCTGGCATACGCGTAATGCGGTCGCCGTGCGACATCCACACCGTGGATAAAGCTGATAATGTAGAGGGCATCAATGGCTCAAGTGTCGCCAAGCCGTATTCGCGTTTCGCAGACGAATCCACTTGCCCGCCCAGCGCGTGAGTCAGCGCTTGCATTCCGTAACAAATGCCGAGAATGGGCAAGCCCGAATCAAAAATATATTTTTGAATGTACGGCGCGTTCGGTTCATAGACTGACTTGGGTCCGCCAGAAAGAATGAAACTTTTTGGTCCGATAGATAAAACTTTTTCTGCAGGTGCGTCCCACGGAAACAACTCGCAGTAGACATGCGCCTCGCGCACGCGCCGCGCGATCAGTTGGGCATATTGAGAACCGAAATCCAAAATTGCTATCGAGTCAATCATTGGAAGGTGATCTTCCCCCCATCCATCGAAGCGATGCGCGCCAGCGATTCAACAGGAAGGTTCAAATACTTAAGCGCATCGCGTCCGCCCTCGAAAGCTTTTTCGATCAACGTGCCGATGCCAACCACTTTCGCACCTGCGGCTTCTGCCAGACGAACGAGTCCGAGAATCGTCGCGCCGGAAGCGAGGAAGTCATCAATGATCAAGACTTTTTCTTTACCCGTGAGATACTCCGGTGAGACGATCAATTCCACCATGCGGCCTTTGGTATGCGAAGGTGCCAGCGTGAGATAGACTTGATCGGGCATGGTGACCGGTTTTGTTTTTCGAGCGTACACTACTGGAAGTCCGAGATGAAACGCCGTGGTCAGTGCGGGAGCAATGCCGGAGATTTCCGCGGTCAACACTTTCGTCGCGCCGACATTCGCAAATCGCCGCGCAAATTCCTTTCCACACGAGTCCATCAGCGCCGCATCCACTTGATGATTGACAAAACCATCCACTTTGAGAATTCCATTGTCAAGAACCTGACCGTCGCGCAGAATGCGATCTTTCAATTCCTTCATAACCTGCCTCCTGAAATTTTTAGTATAGACACGTTTGATTTTACAACACTCGCCCGCGATGTGCCAGCTATGATTAATCCGGCAATCATGTTCCGATTTTAGTCTGTGTTAGAATTTATCTGTGGCAAAACGGACGTTGCTTCTGCTCGCATCCAATTCACCGCGTCGCAGAGAACTGCTTTCGCTCGGTAATTGGATGTTCAGCGTCTCGGTCTCGAATGTGGATGAGAGTCAACGAACAGGCGAACCGCCTGCAGATTATGTTCTGAGACTCGCGGAAGCGAAAGCGCGCGCGGCAGTTGCGAGTGCGCGGCCCGAACATATCATCATTGGAGCAGACACGGCAGTTGTGGATGGAAGCAGGATTCTCGGCAAACCCAAAGATGTGATGGAAGCCACCGCCATGCTGAAGTTGTTACGCGGACACGCGCATCAGGTTTACACTGCTTTGGCAATTCTGCGGATGCACGACGGACGCCTCCTCACGGAATTATGCGTGACCAACGTTCCGATGCGCAACTACAGCGATGAAGAGATCGATGCCTATGTCTTAAGCGGCGATCCGCTCGATAAGGCCGGAGCCTATGCAATCCAAAATTCGCGATTTCATCCGGTGCAGGCCATGAAAGGCTGTTATGCTTCCGTGATGGGATTGCCGCTGTGTCATCTGCTCCGCGTTTTGCGAAAGATGGATGTTCAACCCGATGCAGATATCCCCGCCGCATGTCAATCGCTATTGCAGTATCCATGTCCTGTCTCAAGTGCCATCCTGCGCGGCGAACAGATTGGATGAAAAGGTAAAAGAATGAAATTAACCCGCTGGATCATTTGGATCATGATCTTTCTTTTATTGACAGCCTGCGTGCCGGAGCCGAACGGCGGAGGCGGCGCGATGCCGTTCTTCGTTCCGTCGCCGACACTGCCGCCGCCGCAAGTCAGCATCACGCATGTGCCTGATGCGAAGTCTGCGATGACGGCTTACCTCGACGCGTTTAAGAACGGCAACTATGCCACGATGTATGCTTTGTTATCAAAAGCCAGTCAAAGCTCCATCTCTCAAACAGATTTCAGCAAGCAATACGATGATGCCCTCAATAAGATGAGCGCGAGCAAACTGGATTACCAGCTTCTTTCGGAGCAGCTTAATCCAACCAAGGCGCAGGTCAGCTTTCAGATCACGTATCACACCGCGCTGGTCGGCGATATTCAACGCACGATCCTTGCCAATCTGGTTTTGGAGCAGGGCCAATGGCGCATCCAATGGGCTTCCACGTTGATCCTGCCGGAACTGACCGGCAACGATCATTTGGCGATGGATTACCAAATTCCCTCGCGTGGCAACATCTACGATCAAAATGGTGACCCAATCGCCCTGCAGTCGGACGCATATGCGATAGGCGTGATTCCCTCTCAATTGGGCAGGGTCGCGGGAACCGTGGATGTGGAATTAGGCAGACTCATGGGGATACAAAACTTTGATACGATCCACGATCTTTGGGCAAATGCCGCGCCTGATTCCTACGTTGGCATTACCGAGGCTTCGCCGGATGAAATCAAAAAGGCGCAGTTGGATCTAAGCCTGTCCGGTTTGCAAGTCGCCAAATATACTTCTCGATTTTATTTCGATCAAGGTATTGCGCCACAGGTGGTGGGATATACTCTCCCTATTTCAGCTGACCAGCTCAACGACTATCGCCGCCTTGGCTATCAAGGCAATGAACGCATTGGTCAGGCCGGCATCGAAAAATCCATGGAGCAATATCTTGCCGGCAAGCATGGCGGCGTGCTTTACGTTGTGGATGCGAACGGCCAGCTCTTAAGCAAGATCGGCGCGAGCGACCCGCAGCCGGCAGATTCGGTTTATCTGACAATTGATAAAAATATGCAACAGGTTGCCCAGCAGGCCCTGACCGGTTATAACGGCGCAATCGTTGTGATGGAGATCAATACCGGCAAAGTATTGGCGATGGCCTCCTCGCCGGAATACGATCAAAATCTCTTCGACCCATCCAACGCCAACAGCCAGTACCTTTTGAGTGATTTGCTTGGTCGAACCGATCAGCCGCTTCTTAATCGCGCCACGCAGAGCGGATATCCTCTTGGATCGGTATTTAAAATCCCGGCGATGGCGGCCGCGCTGGAAAGCGGTTTATATACGCCTCAGACCACCTACGATTGCGAATATCATTTCACGGAGTTGAACGGAATCACCCTGAGTGATTGGACATGGGACTTTTGCCAGAACGCGTTGAAAGCGGGAAAACAATGCGATACCACCTCCACCAAACCTTCCGGTGTGATTACGCTCCAGCAGGGGCTGATGCGTTCATGCGACCCATACTTCTGGCATATCAGTGTCGACTTGTTCAATAATAATCGCGCCGCGGATATTACGAATATGGCGCGCGCTTTCGGACTCGGCTCGCCCACCGGAATTGGCACAGTGGCGGAAGCCTCGGGAAATATTTCCGTGCCGACTACGCTGTTGCAGGCAACGAATCAAGTAATTGGTCAGGGCGATGTGCAGGTGACACCGCTTCAGGTGGCGCGCTTCGTCGCGGCTGTTGGCAATGGCGGGACGCTTTACACCCCGCAATTGATCCAGGAGATTCAATCTGCGGATGGCAAGTCCGTCTCTGAGTTTAAACCGGAAGCCGCAGGCACCCTTCCGATTCAACCCGACCGTTTGGCGGCCATCCAGCAGGCCATGCAATGGGTTATGTCCGACCCGCGCGGCACTGCCTATTATACGATGCAGGGATTGACCGTTCCCATGGGAGGAAAGACTGGCACGGCTCAAACCGATCAAACACTGCCGGATGCATGGTTTGTTGGATATACCCAAGACGAGCAAAATTCCCATAAGCCGGATATCGCAGTTGCGGTCATTATGGAGAACGCGGGCGAGGGCGCCGATTATGCCGCGCCGGTCTTTCGTTGGATGATCGAAACATATTATTACGGTCAACCACAAACTATTCCCCGAGTCTTGGGTCCGATCGGTAATCCGTATACTCCCACGCCGTTGGGCGGCATTCCCACCAAGACGCCTCAACCCACCAAGACTCCACAAAAATAAATGTGAGCGGCTTTTCTGAACAGGGCATCATCGTCAAGGCTCAGTCCGGTTTCTTTACTGTGGATGCCGGAGGAGAACTGGTTGTTTGCCAACTGCGCGGCAAATTGAAGCAGGGCAGAGCAAAAGGCGACATCGCGGCCCTGGGCGACCGCGTACATATTTCTGTTTTGGAATATGGAAGCGGGACGATCGATGAAGTCGAGGAACGGAAGCGGGCCATCGTGCGGCTCGATCCGAGGCCCCAAGGTGACTATCAACAAGTCCTGCTGGCGAATCCAGATCAGGCGGTATTTGTCTTTGCCTGCGCCGATCCAGAACCAAAACTGAGGATGCTTGACCGCTTTCTCGTGATCGCCGAAAAACAACAAATCCCCGCCATGATCGTTGCGAATAAAATTGATCTCATGGATAAAAGCGAATCACAAAAAACATTTGGATTGTATTCATCGTTGGGATATTTGGTGATTTATACTTCCGCGAATACAGGCGATGGAATGGATGAACTCAAAGTTCATTTGGCGGATCGGATCAGCGTGTTGGCCGGCCCAAGCGGAGTCGGAAAATCGAGTCTGCTCAATAGGCTTCAACCACGGCTGGAACTCGCTGTGAATGATGTGAGCCGCGCATTCCACAAAGGGAAACATACCACCGTTGTGCGCGAAATGTTCGCAATCGAAGGCGGCGGCTATATTGCCGATACACCCGGATGGAAATCGCTGGCTTTATGGGATACGGAACCCGAAGAGATGGATGCGTATTTTCCCGAACTCGCGCCGCTGGTGGCTCTATGCCAGTTCAGCGATTGCACGCACACGCATGAGCCGGGCTGTGCGGTGCTTGCTGGAATCGAAACCGGCAAAGTTCATCCGCAACGATACGAGTCTTATCTGCGCCTGCGCAATGGTCGTGAACGATGATCGAGCAGAATTGGAATTTAGCCGGAAACGAATGGGCTGTGGAACTGCTGCGTCAACAGATTACGCATGGAACGACGCGCCACGCGTATCTTTTCGCGGGACCTTCGGGCGTGGGACGGCGCACGTTGGCTTTGCGACTCGCCCAGGCTTTGAACTGCACTCAACCCATCGAGCCGGGAATTCCATGCGGCCAATGCCGGGATTGCAAACAAATCGAAGCGATGCAGCATCCCGACCTGACCATCATCCAAGCGGATAGCGAAGGTGGAACATTGAAAGTGGATCAGGTCCGCGAAGCGCGCCGGACTCTGACGTTCAAACCGTATCAATCAAAATATCGTGTGACTATTTTTCTGCGCTTTCAGGAAGCCAATGATAATGCTACGAATGCGTTGTTGAAAATTTTGGAAGAAGCGCCATCGTATGTTGTCCTCATTTTGACCGCTGATCATCCCGAACAATTATTGCCGACGATCGTTTCGCGGTGTGAGATATTGCGTCTGCGGCCATTATCGCTGGAGACTTTAGAATCACATTTGACTCAACATGGTGCAGATTCAGAGCAGGCGCGGCTGATTGCCCACATCAGCGGCGGGCGATTGGGATATGCACTTCGATTGATACAGGATTCATCTGCACTCGAGTTTCGGAATGAAAAGTTGAATGAGGCGCAATCGTTTATAACCGCTACGCGCGTCGATAAATTTGCTTATGCCGAAAAACTTGTCAAAGACAAGGATGCGATGCGGAATGTGTTGCTGTTATGGCTTTCCTTCTGGCGCGATGTGTTGTTGTGCGCAGGAGGATCGTCCGTGCCGCTGGCGAATATAGATCGGGCGGTGGAAATCGAATCTTTAGCGGAACACATTTCAATGTCGGATGTGCGACGCATGGTATCCGAGTTGGAAACATCTTTATCGCAATTGGAAGCCAATGTTAATGCACGATTATTGGTGGAAGTCATCCTGCTGGATTGGCCAAGGATATAGGTATAATTTTGGGGAATACCTAACATCTAATTGCTGTTGGAATGACATAGATCAAAAGGAGCAAACCATGCAATATATCAATTTCGGCAAGACCGGTATGAAAGTTTCCCGCTTATGTCTTGGCATGATGACATACGGCTCAAAGAAATGGCGCGAATGGGTATTGGAAGAAGAGGAGGCAAAACCGTTCGTCAAGCGCGCACTGGATGCGGGCATCAACTTCTTCGATGCGGCGGATGTGTACTCGTTTGGAGCCAGCGAAGAAGTTCTCGGCAACACACTGAAAGCCTTCGGCGTCAAGCGCGAGACGGTGGTGATCGCCACAAAAGTTTATCAGGTGATGAGCGATGACATCAACGACCGCGGCCTTTCGCGCAAGCACATCATGAATTCGATTGACAAGTCGCTCAAGCGGCTCAAGATGGATTACGTTGACCTCTATCAAATCCATCGCTGGGATTACGACACGCCCATCGAAGAAACGATGGAAGCCCTGCACGATGTGGTCAAGGCGGGCAAGGCGCGTTACATCGGCGCGTCGTCCATGTTTGCATGGCAATTCGCCAAGGCGCAATACACTTCCGACCTTCACGGCTGGACGCGTTTCGTTTCGATGCAGAATCACTACAACCTCGTCTATCGCGAAGAAGAGCGCGAGATGATTCCATTTTGCAGAGATCAAGGCATAGCGATCATTCCCTGGAGCCCGATGGCGCGTGGATTCTTCGCGGGCGACCGCAAACACGGCGGAGGCGGAAAGACCACACGTTCCAACACCGATCCGTTTGCAGATCAGCTATATTTCCGCGAAGAAGATTTTAAAGTGGCTGATCGAACATCCGAAATTGCAAAGGAGCATAAAGTGAGCGCATCGCAGATTGCTTTGGCTTGGGTGTTGCATAAGCCTTACGTCACCGCGCCGATCATTGGTTCAAGCAAAATGCAACATTTTGATGAGGCCATCGCCGCGCTGGACCTCAAACTTTCGGAGGAAGAAATCAAACGACTGGAAGAACTTTATCAGCCGCATCCCGTTCTCGGCCACAGTTAGATGATGCGGCTGGTTTATCTGGCGTATCGAATCTATTGCTTCTTCTTTCGTCCCCTCGCGTTAGGCGTGCGCGTGATGATGATTCAAAACGATCAAGTGTTGCTCGTCCGCCATACCTATATCGAAGGCTGGTATCTACCGGGCGGCGGCGTTAAACGCGGCGAGACTCTGGATCAAGCCGCGCGGCGCGAGGCTCACGAAGAAACAGGGGCAACGCTAAACAATTTAAGTTTGGTCGGCGCGTACACGAACTTTGGGGGATGGAAAAGCGACCATAACATCCTGTTCCTTTCCACGGACTTTACGATCACCGGGGAACACGATTCCGAGATTGCTGAAATCAGCTTCTTTTCCCTCGATGCCCTGCCCACTAATCTCTGGCCTGGTCACCGCCGACGATTGGAAGAATACAGGGATGGAAAACGACTTAATCAGTTTGGAGAATGGTAGAGATGTGGCCGTGTTCACTTTCTTCTTTTATGGATAAAATAGAAGCATGAATGAAACTTTAAAGATCGTTATTCCCATGGCGGGCTGGGGGACGCGTATGCGCCCTCACACGTGGAGTAAACCCAAACCGTTGATCGGCTTGGCGGGACGGACCGCGCTCGATTATCTTTTGGACATGTTCCGAACCGTCCCGGATACAAATCGAACGGAATATGTTTTCATTGTCGGGCCGTATCTCGGAGAAACGCAAATTCCAGAGTTCATCGCCAGATGTTATCCCAATATCAACGCGCATTATGTTGTGCAAGGCGAGATGAAGGGACAATCGCACGCGCTGTATCTGGCGAGGCAATACCTCACCGGCCCGATGATCATGTGCTTCTCCGATACGCTTCTCGAAACCGACTTTTCATTTTTAGACCGCGAAAAGAGCGATGGAGTGGCATGGGCCAGGGAAATAGACGATCCGCGTCGATTTGGCGTTGCGGTGATCAATCAAAACGGATGGGTGACGCGGTTGATTGAGAAGCCGCAGACAAAGGAAAACAGACTCGCCATGGTGGGTTGTTATTATTTCAAGAGCAGTGAAAATCTGATGGCCGCCATCGAGGAACAAATCCAGCGCAACGTTCAACTCAAAAACGAATTCTTCCTCGTGGATGCCATTAATATCATGCTTGAACGTCATGCGGTTATGCGCGTCGAAAAAATCGAAACCTGGCTGGATACCGGCACCATTTATGCAACGCTGGCAACCAATCGATATTTACTGGAACGCGATCAGAATAAATGGCAGAGCGTAAATTGCAAAAGCGTAAAAGTCATTGAGCCTGTGTTCATTCATGAAAACGCCGAAATCGAAGACTCGACGATTGGGCCGTACGCTTCAATTGGAGCAGGATGCAAAATCATTGCAAGCCGCATTGAAGACAGCATCATCGAAGCGGAATGCGAGATCAAAGACGCAGTATTGAAAAGTTCGATAGTTGGCAAACAGGCCAAGGTCCAGGGATGCGGCGCAAAAGAATCTTTTAAGTTGAACATTGGAGATAACAGTTCTGTAATTTTAGGGTAGCGATAATGTCACTATCCCTTTTTCCGTGAAGCCGCTAAAATAGAGCAAGCGCCATGGATATTGTCGAATGCCGTTCCGATTCTGAATTTGCAGAACGCCCGCTCGCCCTGACGTGGAACGGACGCCGTTATGAGATCGCGGAAATCATTGCCCGTTGGCGCGGTCCCAACGAAAAAGGATTCCGCGTCCAAACAGCGGACGGTGCGGCTTTTGAGTTGATGTATCGGGAACTTCCTGATGAATGGCAGGTACAACCAATCTGAACTTGTCATTCAATACAGTTGTTGCGAGCGGTCAAGGGGAGCGCGGCAATCCCTGTTAGCTTGCAAAGACACCTGAGCAACGGAGGCTTAATGGTCAACCATCAAAATATAAAGAGCTTAGAACGAACCGCGGTTGGCGCACATCGGCTTTCAACGCGCGTCGCCGGACTAAAACCATCCGGCATCCGCAAGTTTTTTGATATCGCCGCGACGATGAAGGATGTGATTTCGCTCGGCATCGGCGAACCGGATTTCACCACGCCCAAGCCCATCCTCGAGGCGGGCGTTCAATCCCTGCAACGAGGCGAGACGCACTATACATCCAACCAGGGTAAAACGGAACTTTGTCAAGCCATTGCCGAAAATTTACAGCGGCTGTATGGCGTGAGCTATGATCCGGCGACAGAGATCGTCGCGACGGTCGGAGTTAGCGAAGCGTTGTATTTGACGTTCACTGCGATTCTTGATCCCGGCGATGAAGTCATCATCCCAACGCCGTGCTTTGTGTCGTATCAGGCGGAAGTAATTCTGGCGGGCGGCGTGCCAATTGAAATCCCAAGCCGACCCGAAAATAATTTCCAGCTCGATCCTGATGAAATCCGCAAGGCGATCACGTCGCGCACCAAAGCCATCTTTATCGGCTATCCGTCGAACCCAACCGGCGCAGTCGCGGAGCGCGAGGTTCTGCTTGAAATCGCAAAGATGGCAGAACAAAATGATTTGCTGGTTGTATCGGATGAAATCTATGACCGGCTGGTCTACGATTTCAAACACGTTTGTTTCCCATCGCTAAGCGCCAGCATTAGAAACCGCACAGTTCTGCTGGGTGGTTTTTCAAAAGATTACGCAATGACAGGTTGGCGCATCGGATACGCGGCCGGGCCGGTGGATGTTATCGCGGGGTTGGTGCGGGTCCACCAATACACCATCATGTCGGCACCAACCACCGCTCAGGACGCGGCCATCGAAGCTTTGAAAAGCGGCGAACCATACATCCATGAAATGGTAACGGAATATGATCGAAGACGCCGCTTGCTGGTCAGCGGTTTGAATCGGCTGGGGCTTAAAACCTTCGAACCGCGTGGCGCATTCTACACCTTTCCGAATATCACTGCTTCAGGCATGGACGATGAACTGTTCGCTCAGAAACTCTTGGAAGAGGAACATGTGGCGGTGGTGCCGGGGAATTCGTTCGGCCCCGGCGGCGAAGGATTCGTCCGGGCCTGCTACGCCACCTCCTACGAGCAAATCGAAGAAGCTTTGCGCCGCATGGAAAAGTTCATGAGCAGGTACGGATAAAGAGAAGATTGTATATAAAAAAACACGCCTCTTTTGAGGCGTGTTTTTTGTGGAGATGGCGGGAATCGAACCCGCGTCCGAAAGATTCGACCCTCGGAACTCTACGAGCGTAGCCTGCCGAAGTTTGTCACCGCAGAGATCTCGGCGGGCGAGTAACTCTACAGCCATCTGCTGGTCTTAGGCACATTTAGCAGAGTCATGTGCGGCACTTCGCCATTGTTTCGCCCGATCCGTCACCGGACGAAGAGCGGGGATGGCGGACGCGGCCTCATCTAAGGAGACCGGCTGTTACGATCTCACCTTAAGCGGCGAGGGGCATAGCAGCATAGGAAGTGTTATTGGCACTTGATTTTTTGCACTGAGTTTACGAGATCGGCGCCTCTCGGCTCGCATTCCGGGACCAGCCTCTCCCGTCGAAGCCTGTCATCCCCGGCTGAACGGGCGTGCCCGTGCAATCAGATTATAGCACAGCAAAATCGGCCAAATATTAAACCCATAGCAGGAAAGGCGCCTAACTTGCCCTAAAGCCTGCTTTATGCTAGACTTGCTTAAGGAGTTCGATATCATGACTGAAAAAATTCTCATCATTGACGACGATGTAGATACTCTCCGGCTGGTGGGATTAATGTTGCAGCGACAGGGCTATCAAATTAGCGCTGCCACAAATGGGGAACAGGGCCTGGCCAAGGCATTGGACGAAAAACCAGACATTATTTTGCTCGATGTGATGATGCCCGATATGGATGGCTATGAAGTCACCCGGCGTCTACGCAAAAACCCGACCACACAATCCACGCCTATTTTGATGTTTACCGCCAAGACTCAGCTGGATGATAAAGTGACCGGCTTTGAAGTTGGAGCGGATGATTACCTGACCAAGCCTACTCATCCTGCCGAATTACAAGCTCACGTTAAAGCGTTGCTTGGACGTGTGGTAGTCAAACGTGATGACGAAATGGCAACGCAGTCGCACGAACACCATGGACATGTGATCGGCATTCTTTCTGTGCGCGGGGGATTGGGCGTTTCTTCCGTGGCGACAAATGTGGCGGCGGCGCTTTTTAATCGAACACAGTCAGATGTAATCTTGGCTGAACTCATTCCGGGGCAGGGTACGATCGGCATGGACCTCGGCCTGCCCGGCCAAAAAGGATTAAACGAGCTCCTCTCCGGTAGTCCGGTTGAGGTAACAAAGGAGAAAGTTCAATCCGCGTTGGTATCCCATGGATCGGGATTAAAGTTATTGCTGGCCTCTGAAAATCCAAGCGATGTATATTTATCATCACAAGTCGATCAGTATACAGCGCTTGTTTCCCGTCTTTCGGTGCTGGCACGCTTCATTGTTTTGGATTTGGGTGCAGGTCTGCCACCCTTTGTTCAAAAGGTCCTTACTTTGTGTCACGAGCAGATTATAGTCTTGGAAGGCGCGGCCAACACCATCAATCAGACGAAACTTATGATTGACGAAATCGTCAATCTTGGCATTGATAGATTGGATATCCTGGTCGTCCTTAACAATCGAATGCGTTCTGAATCTCAGATGGCATGGACGGAGGTTCAGCAAAAACTGGGGCACTCGATTGCTACGACGCTTACGCCTGCTCCCGAAATGTTCATCAACGCCGCGCGTGTTCATACCCCGGCTCTCACGTCACAACCGACCAACGTCACTTCGCAACAGTTTCTGAAAATTGCCGACCTCATCATTGAGCATGAGAAAGCAAAATGAAATCGTCCCCAGACTCGGTACGAGCGGGGATTGAATTTTCTGCCGAGTTGTTCC
Source organism: Anaerolineae bacterium (assembly GCA_003141915.1). Lineage (GTDB taxonomy): Bacteria > Chloroflexota > Anaerolineae > Anaerolineales > Villigracilaceae > Fen-1038. Next base: position 21,179 of record PLNY01000087.1, read on the forward strand.
GGAAAGCAAAGCGAGCGGTCGTTCTGAGCGGGGCGGGGATTTCCACTCCATCCGGCATCCCCGATTTTCGCTCCGAGGGAAGCGGGTTGTGGTCTCATGATGAGCCGCTGGAGGTTGCCTCCTTGCGCACATTTCGTACTCATCCTGAAAAGTTCTATGAATGGTTTCGTCCGTTGGCGCGTCAAATCTTCGAAGCTGTTCCAAACGCCGCGCATCGGGCGCTGACTGGGCTGGAAAATGCAGGATACATTCATTCGGTGCTTACACAAAACATTGATATGCTTCATCAAAAAGCCGGAACAACGCATGTGGTCGAATTACATGGCACGTTGAGGACTCTTTCGTGCACCCATTGCTTTCAACAGGTGGACTCGATGCCTTATCTGCGGCCGTTTGTCGAACAGGGAGAAATCCCTCATTGTCTCTACTGCGGCGCGCTTCTCAAACCGGATGTGATCCTTTTCGGCGAACAACTCCCGCAGAGAGCCTGGTTTGAAGCGCAGCGTGAGAGCCGCGCTTGCGATTTGATGCTGGTGGCCGGTTCATCGCTTGAAGTGATGCCGGTGGCTGGATTGCCCATGCAGGCGCTTGACCGCGGTGCGCATCTGGTGATCATTAACAATTCACCTACTTACTTGAATGTCCGCGCAGATGCCGCGATTCAGGAAAATGTTTCGGATATAATTCCTGCAATTGCAGAACAGGTTCTATATGGCTGAGATAAAAACCCAACGCCTCGATAGCTATCGTCGTCTGATTGAGATCGCCCGCGATCTCGCTTCCACCCTCGACCTGGATGTGCTCCTCGAACGAATCGTCCAAGCCGCGGCGGAAGTGAGCGGCTCCGAATCCGCCTCGATCCTATTATACGACGATGTAACGCAACAACTTTATTTTCAAGTTGCCACCAACCTGGACGAACCGACCATGCGCGGTTTGGTCATCCCGCTGGAGGGCAGCATCGCCGGTTGGATCGTTACGAACCGCAAGCCGATTCGAATCGTTAATGCCCAGGAAGATCCGCGTCTGTTTGCAAATGTGGACCGGGTAACCGGGCATTCCACCAGATCTCTGCTTGGCGTACCGCTGGTCACCAAAAACAAAATTGTGGGCGTCTTGGAAGCGCTGAATAAGGAGCAGGGAAAGTTCAGCGACGGAGACGAAAGCATGCTCCTGGTGCTGGGCGCGCAGGCCGCGGTTGCCATCGAGAATGCGCGCTTGTTCCAGCAATCGGACTTGATCTCCGAATTCGTGCACGAACTGCGTACGCCGCTCGCCTCGCTCAGCACTGCAACTTATCTCCTGCTTCGTCCCGAGATGTCACGCGAACAACAGGAGCAAATCATACGCAATATTCATGGCGAAACTCTGCGTCTGAATGCATTGGCGTCGTCTTTCCTTGATTTAGCCCGTCTCGAATCGGGCCGGGTACAGTTTCACAAAACCAGTTTTAGCGTGGCGGACATGTTGTACGAATGCAAAGATGTGATGAACTCAAAGGTAGAAGAGGAAAAACTCCATATCCAAATTGAGACGCCGGATGGAATGCCTACCCTGGAAGCTGACCGGGATAAAATCAAACAAGTGATGTTGAACCTGCTGAGCAATGCCATTAAATATAATCGTCCAAACGGCTCCATTCTTCTGCGCGGCGACTTCAGTACCTCAGAAATTCTGATTGCCGTCCAGGATACCGGCGTTGGAATCCCGGAAGATGCCTTGCCGCATCTTTTCCAGAAATTTTATCGGGTGCGCGAAAACGAAGCGAAAGTGGCAGGGACGGGACTTGGGCTTTCCATTTGCAAACAAATCGTGCAGGGTCATGGCGGACGAATCGAAGTGAAAAGCAAAATCGGCGTAGGAACAGCGTTCACGGTGCGATTGCCGCGCAGCGGCAAAACACAGCCGCGGCCTGATTTCAACAAGCGAATATAGCCGTATCAACATTTAATGCAGATGAATGGGTCTGGCGCGATTCATACCGGACTCATTCATTTCGATGTTTCCTTTGGGGTTTCCTATTGTGTTTCTTGTGAAGTCCAAGTGTCTGACCTATCGCGTGCGCGATGCGTTGAGCGGAATCGAGACGCGCCACGCGGCGGGCGTTCTCAATAACGGCCGCGCGTTCCTGCGGACGGCATATCCAGCGTGTCAGCGCTCGGACGACCAGCTGGGAGCTTGGCGCCCAGATTCCTGCGCCTTCTGATTCAACAAAGGTCACATTGCCGTCTTCCTGTCCCGGCAGTTTGGCGTATAGGATGATCGGTAGATTCGCGTTGAGCGCCTCGGCAATCGTTCCCGGCCCGGCTTTGGTTACGATGATATCCGCGGCGCGCATGAAATCGGGAAGATCGCGCGTGAA
>PLNY01000087.1:23571-24209 GCA_003141915.1 Anaerolineae bacterium
CGCGGTCGTGCTGAGCGGTCCCATTCCATCGCCGCCGCCAACCAGCAATGCAATGGGTTTATCCAAAGGCCAGCCAAGTTTTTTTCGAAGCGTGCGTTGATTGCCGGCAGGAACACAATAACGGGCCGCAACCGGCAGTCCCGCCACTTCCAGTTTTTCTGCGGGCACTTTATTGAACAAGGCGCGTTGGCGCGCCATCTCGGTTGGAACGAAGATGCGGTCGGCGCGCGTATCGAACCATAGCGCGTGAGTCGTGACCAAATCTGTAACCACGGTAAAGAATGGCGGACGATTGCGTCCCAAAGCCCGCAATGCAAAACTGGTGGCAATGGGATGAACGGTAACGATCAGATCTGCGGGATGATCTCGGACGAGGCGGCGTATTGCATTGCGCGCCACAGGCCACAGCGAGGTNNGTAAATGAGTCGCCGTATTCGGCTTGCAAAGTTTCGATGATGGCTTCCGCTGCGGAGCGATGCCCGCCGCCGGTATCGGAAAAATAAAAGACAATATGTGGTTTCTTATGATTGTTTTTGCTGTTCATTTTTTCTGGTTAGGTTAGCTTTCATTCGTTTTGTGAGTTCGCGCCGCGTGAGCATCACGCGGTGACCACAGCCTTTGCATTCGAGGCCGATATC
>PLNY01000189.1 GCA_003141915.1 Anaerolineae bacterium
GCATTTAACCGCTTATCTCGTTCATCCGCTAATGATTGGATTATTCCTTCTCACCTTGCCCGTCGGTTTGCTAGCGCCTCGCTTTTTTACTTTTTTCCCCATCTCCATCCTTGCCACCTTCGGGCCGCCCATGCTTTATGCGCTGGCCGGCGCGCCGGGAACCCCGTCCCTGATGGGGCGGCTCAAAATTCTACCGGTCATTACGATCATAGGATTCGGCATTTCGCTTAACTCCGCGATTGCCATCTTCGAGGCGCTGATCGGCAAAGACGGAACGTTCGTCCGGACGCCGAAATTGAATCTGACCAACAATCCAAACTCAACCGGACAGATTGACCGCGCCTACCTGCAACCCATTGGCCCGATGGTGTGGGGCGAGATTGGTCTGAGCTTGTACGCCCTGCTGACGATTGCGATTCTCCTGCCTCGTTTGGGATGGTTCATCATTCCATGGATGGGCATCTATTGGCTGGGATATTTTTATATTGCCAGTTTCAATCTTTATCAACACTGGCAGGCGCAATATTCCGGCCCCTCCTTTGCGATCAACGAACAAGCATAAAAATAGAGTCTCGACAAATTTAATTTGTCGAGGCTCTTGATTTTTCAAACAGCCGCCTGGCCGTAAAGCTGCTGCTTCACATTGATCACGCGCTTGCGCAAATCAGCTTTGGTTTCAATTTGACTTGCAATCTTTTGAATGGCATACATCACTGTGGTGTGATCGCGGCCACCAAGCACTTCGCCGATCATCGGCAGGGACGCGTCCGTTTCTTTTCTCATGAGATACATGGCAACCTGTCGCGGTTCGGCGATTTTTTGCGTGCGGTCGCGCCCAAGCAAAGCCTCCACGCTGGTTTGCCATTCGCGCGCAACCAATTCAATGATTTTTTCGGGAAGAATATTTTTGCGCTGAGGCAGAAGGTCAACCAGCGCCATCTCGACCAGTTGCGGAGTCAAAGATGAACCGCTTAAATCTGCAAAAGCAATAATGCGATTCAACGCGCCTTCCAATTCACGGATGTTTGATTCAACGCGTCGGGCAACGGTCTCCAATATCCCGTCCGGGATGAAGCGGCCGGTGTGTTCCGCTTTGGCGCGCAGAATCGCGAGGCGGGTTTCCAAATCGGGAGGCTGAATATCCGCCGCCAGTCCCCATTCGAAGCGTGAGCGCAAACGCTCCTCCAGAGTCACGAGCGCTTTCGGCGGGCGATCCGAAGAAACGATGATTTGTTTATCCTGACCGTGAAGTGTATTGAACGTATGAAAGAATTCTTCCTGCGTGCTTTCCTTGCCCGCGATGAATTGGATATCGTCAACAAGCAGGACATCGATCGAGCGATATTTTTCACGGAACGCCTGAGTGGTGTGGGTACGAATGGCATTGATCATGTCATTCGTGAATTCTTCCGATGAAACATACAATACGTTCAATCCGCGCGAATGGCAAGCATTGCCAATGGCATGAAGCAAGTGAGTCTTTCCAAGTCCCACGCCCCCATACAGGAAAAGCGGATTGTAAGCACGCGCAGGTTTCTCTGCGACCGCCATACAAGCCGCGTGCGCAAGACGATTGCCCGCGCCTACCACAAAACTTTCGAAGGTATACCGCGTATTGAGAGTGGAATTGCGCGTTTGCGATTCATCCGCATCCTCGCGGACATTTCCAGCGGCTCCCGTTTCAGGCAATTCTGTCTTGTCTTCCTGCGTTACAATGAATTCCACCGCGGCATTCGAGTTAAGAACTCCAACCAGCAGTCGATCCACCGTACTGGCCAGGCGATTCTCAAGCCAATCCCGCGCATAAGCATTCCGTACGCCAACGGTTAAGATACTGTTTTCATAAGACAACGGGCAAGTATCACGTACCCATGTATCAAAGGAGGCTTTAGGCATCTCCATTTGCAATTGGCCGAGCACGGACTGCCACGCATGTTCCAAGTTCATAAATCCATCCTCGAATCAGATGTGAGACTGTATTGAACCGACCTGCTAAAATTCCGCGGCTCAGTGAAATAAAAATATATAGTTGCATCAAACTAACTATCAGGGACTTCAGATGCGAACGTGCATTGCATCCTTTCGTTCAGCGTGAACACATTCTAGCAGAAAAGATTGCGCAAAACAACACTCTTCGCCTACGCTTAGTTAAAAACATTCTCTTTTTTAAGGTTGAGCAATGTTAAAGAATCTTCGCGCGAAGGATTGAATAAATAACCTATGCTCATCATTAATCAGAACAGGCGTTTCAGCCAACTGCATCCGCGAAGAACTGTCCGCCCCCCATATATGGGCATTGAGGGCTTTGTAAACACTATTTGCAGAGTTGTGTGTTAAAAAACCGCGCCGCAAATAAACTTTGATTCGCAGTCAATGTCTATCCGGTTTGAGCGACTCAAATGTTAAAGAATCGAGGGTTTGTATTTTATTGTTACACGCGGCGCGGAACCCATGCAAGAACGGTCGTGCCTTCGCCGATCACGGAGGTCAGATCCACTTCACCGCCCACAGATTGAGCGCGCGTTTGCATATTGGACAATCCATGACCGATCGTCATCGCCATTTTTTCCAAGTCAAAGCCTTTGCCATTATCATGAATCTCCATCATCACGCGATCTGATGTATTCCATACGTTGATATCCACCCGCTTTGCGCCTGAATGCTTGGCCGCATTCGCCAAAGTCTCCTGACAAATATGAAATAACGCCAATGAACTTGTCTGAGGCAGGCGGTCCAGACCGTCCTTTGGGCCGCTCAACAAGACCTCTGCAAGTGTCTGGGCGCGATATTCATTCACCAATCGTTTCAGGCCATCCATTAAGCCGTCATTTCCCAATTGACGCGGGCGCAAATCCAAAATATAAGCGCGAATATCACGAATTGCCTGGTTCAGACCATCAATCGACTCTTTGATCCGTAATTTTGCAAAGCCAGGATCATCTTCAAGCGTGTGAAAAGCGTTATCCAGCGAAAGCCCAACGCCATAAATGGACTGAATAATGCCGTCATGCAAATCCATGCCGATGCGATCGCGCTCTTCCAGCACAGCCAGGCGCCGCGTATTCTGATGAAGGCGCGCATTTTCAATGGCCAGCCCGGCCCAGGTAGCCACTGCTCCCAAAAGTCGAACACTCGCTTCATCTATGGAATCAGTGCTGCGCATTGCAATCGTCATCACGCCCATGGTTTTTTCGCCAGACTGCACCGGGAGGCAGATCATTTGGCGGAATCCGGCTTTCGCTACCGCTTCGCGCAGAAAATGGTCGTCCGCTTCGAGGTTCGAGGAGAGAATCGCCTCGCCTGTTTTAGCAACCAGTCCAACGATTCCTTCGCCTACTTTGAAGCGGGTGCCCGTCCAGAAAGCTTCCGCCGCCTGGCCGCGATGCAAAACCATGCGCAAGGTTTGACCATCTTCTTCGAGCAGGAAAATCTCACCGGCCTCGGCTTTCACGTAATTCAAAACAACGGCGAGAGTCTTATCGAGGATTTCATCCTGTTCAAGCGAAGAAGTCAGAGTTGAGGCAAGATTGTTGAGTAGAAGCAGGTCTTCACTGCGACGCGTCAGCGCGGCATCCCGCTCTTGCATATGTTCCACCTGCCGCGCATTCTGGATTGCCGCTGCGGCATAAGCCGCCAACATTTGGATGATCTTTTCATCATCCTCTGTAAACTCCGCGGCGTCAATTTTATCCGTCAGATAAATCTGTCCCAACTGGCGATCACTGGTGCGGATGGGAACGCCAAGAAATGAAGTCATATTCGGATGATTGGGCGGGAAACCAACTGAACGAGGATCGTTTGCGATGACCGATATGCGGATGGGACCATCCGTATTCATTAAAGCGCCGAGCAAACCCAGCCCAACAGGTTGGTGCGGGATTCGCTCGATTTGTTCCTTTGTCAAACCAACGGAAACGAATTTATCCAGCTTCCCATCATCATCGAGCACACCAAGCGCGGCATAACGCGCCTCGGACTGTTCACAGGCCAGCGTTGCGATCCGCTCCAAAAGATGATCAAGAGAAACATCTTTAACCAGTTCCAGACTGGCACGATGCAAAGCAAATAAACGTTCCTGAAGTTGTTCACGGGTCAGGAGCATACAAAGACACCTCGAATCAATTATCTCACAAAATTTGATAGATTTTGGCAGAAGTGTCCGATAAAATATAACTTACAAAGGTGAAAAAAATGACCACATCCCGCATTTCCAAATTCTATAACTTGACTTTAGACGAACGCCGCGTTCAATTAGCCGACGCTTCGCATCTTTCTCCCGAAGATCTACTTCCCTTTACGAGCAGCCTCTCCGCTGAGGCCGCGGACCATATG
>PLNY01000417.1 GCA_003141915.1 Anaerolineae bacterium
CCGCGCTTGAAAGAGCGCCAACGCCAATTGGCAGGGACGCTTTCCGGCGGTGAACAGCAGATGCTTGCAACGGGGCGCGCCCTCATGACCCGTCCGCGCCTGCTCCTGATGGATGAACCTTCGATGGGGTTGGCACCCGTTTTAGTAGAAGCAATTTTCGATGTTATTAAAGCGATCAACCAGGAGGGCACCACCATTCTCCTTGTGGAACAGAATGCCCTGATGGCGCTCTCCATTGCCCATCGCGGCTACGTCATCCAGACCGGACAAATCGTCCTGCAGGATACGGCCGCCAATCTCAAGAAGAACGAGATGGTGCGAAAATCCTATCTGGGCATCGAATAAACCAGAGATAGACTAAATAACCGAGACCCGTTTTCAATTGAAAACGGGTCTCTTTCAAAGTCTATGGAACTTCCTTCCACGAGGAAAGGCTGATTCAAGAGTACAATGTGGTTTATCTTTGGTTATTTCAGCAACTTTAACGAATCGACCCATAAAGAGTTATTGAACAATGCCATCTGCAGAAATCATTACCATCGGAACTGAGATCCTGCTTGGTGAAATTGTGGACACCAACACACGCCACATCGCGCTGACCTTGCGCGATCTCGGCGTGGACTTATATCGCACCATCACCATCGGCGATAACGCGGAGCGCATCGCTTCCGCCATCCGTGACTCGATGGAACGCGCCGAAATCATCATCACCACTGGCGGGCTTGGCCCAACAGTGGATGACCCGACACGTGAAGCGGTCGCGAAAGCAGTCGGAGTTGAAACCGAATTTCGGGAAGAACTCTGGGAACAAGTGGTTGCCACCATCTCAAAGTATGGGCGCAAGCCCGCAGACAATCAGAAGCGGCAGGCCGTTGTTCCAAAAGGCGCGCTCGGCGTACTCAATCCCGTTGGCACGGCGCCAGCCTTTATCGTGGAAAGCGAACGAAATGCAATCATCTCGCTTCCCGGCGTTCCCAACGAGATGGAACACATCCTGCACGAGTCGATCGTTCCTTATCTCCAAAAACGATTCAACCTGCATGAAGTCATCAAAGTCCGCGTGCTTCACACCTCGGGTCTCGGCGAGGGAACGGTCGACGAAAAGATAGGTGACTTTGAAACCCTCACCAATCCAACAGTTGGCCTTGCGGCGCATACCGGCGTGGTCGACATTCGGATCGCGTCGAAGGCAAAAAGCGAAACCGAAGCGAATCAAATGATCGCCGATATCGAAAAACAAATCCGGGAGCGGCTCGGAAATGTAGTCTTTGGCGTGGATGAAGATAGACTGGAAGAGGTTGTTTTGAATCTGGTTGCCAAACGCGGCTGGACTTTGATTGCAATCGAATCCGGCTTGGATGGCTTATTGGCGCGCAAACTTCCTCACGTCGCTTCATTGCCCGAGCTGACAGCGGCTTCCCTTATGGATGCTTTGCGCACAGCCCGCGCCGATTCCAAAGCCGATGTTGCGCTCGGCGTTACGATTCACCTGGAAGATCGTTCAGCGGACATGGCTCTCATTACGCCGCGCGGCGAAAAGACTCATCTCATCACCTATGGCGGGCCGCCGCGCAGTCTGCCGCGCTGGGCGATGAACCTCGCTTTGAATTGGCTCCGAACGGTTGCGCAGGAATCGGATTGAGATGCCCGCTCAACGTCGAAAAAAAGATTCGACATGGACAATCATCATCTGGGCAATCAATATCATCGGCGGGTTGAGTCTGCTGGCGGTGCTGATTGTTTATTGGTCGCAACAACCGGCAAAAGCATCTTCGCAAGTATTCTTGATTCCACAAGGTACGCTCTACCCCACACTGACCATGGCGCCGACGCGATATTATCTGCCGTCCATCACTCCAAATCCGCTTTCAACTATGTGTCTCGCAACAACCGCAACTCCGTTTGATTTACCGAATGGCCCTGCACCAGCCATCATCGGTTTTTCCGCCGAAGGCCGCCCGCTCGAAGTGTATACGTTCGGTCAGGGTGAAATACAGGATATGATTATTGGCGGCATTCACGGCGGCTATGAATGGAATACCATTGCCCTTAAGGATCAACTTATCACATATGTCAACGAAAACCCCGATGCCATTCCCAGCGATGTGACCCTCTATATTTTGCGTGACATGAATCCAGATGGCGATGCGCGCAGTCACGACGAATGGGGACGCGTCAACGCGAACGGCGTGGATTTGAATCGAAATTTTCCAGTTGGTTGGGCGCCAACCTGGGATCGCAGCGGCTGTTATGATTTGACGCTGACAACCAGCGGCCGCGGCCCCGGTTCCGAGCCGGAAACGAGACTGGTGATGAATTTTATTGCCTCGCACAAAATCGAGGCATTGATCGATTACCATTCTGCCGGATTGGGAATTTTTCCCGGCGGTACGCCGTGGGACGCCGCTTCACTCAAGCTTGCGCGCGAATTAGCCTCGGTAACAACGTATCCATTTCCGCCAATCAACACCGGCTGTATCTACTCCGGCACGCTCCCCGACTATGCCGTTTCGGAGGGCGTGGCAGCCGTGGATATGGAACTAACGAATCACCAGGATACAGACTTCTCGATGAATTTGCGCTCATTGAACGTGTTGGTGAATTTTACGAAATAAAGAATATAACAGATGGAGAAAGAATGACACAGACCGTTGACTTTCTATTCACGAACGCCCACGTCCTGACCATGGACGAAAAAATGAATCAATACAACCCCGGCGCGGTGGCTGTGAACGGCGATAGCATTATCGCGGTGGGGCCTGAGTTTGAAATCAGCAAAGAATATTCAGGCAAAGAGATAATTGATTGCGGAAGAAGAATTTTGATGCCCGGCCTTATCAACGCGCATACCCATGTGCCGATGACTCTTTTGCGCGGCCTCGCTGACGATTTGCGGCTCGATGTGTGGCTGATGGGCTACATGATGCCGGTCGAGCGCCAATTTGTATCACCAGAATTCGTCCGGCTGGGAACATCCATCGCTTGCGCCGAGCTGATCAAGGGCGGTGTGACGACGTTTAACGATATGTACTATTTCGAAGAAGACGTTGCGAAAGCCACCGCAGAAGCGGGGATGCGCGCGGTCTGCGGACAGTCGGTGCTTAAATTTCCATCACCTGACGCGGCTTCCTACGAAGACTCGATGGAAATGGCGCGCGATTACATCCGGCGCTGGAAGGATCATCCGCTGATTGTTCCGGCCATCGCGCCGCATGCTCCTTATACGAGCACACCCGAAATCCTGCACGAAGCCTCAGAGCTTGCCCAGGAATTCGATGTGCCGCTTCACATTCATATTTCTGAAACTGCACTTGAAGTCGAGAACATGCGCCGTGAAAACGGAATGCCGGTTGTGCCTTATGTCAAGAAGCAGGGCTTGCTGGAAGCCAAGGTGATCGCCGCGCATTGTGTCCACATTGATACCGGTGAAATACGTACGCTTCTTCACGCTGGCGCAGGCGTAGCTCACAATCCATCGTCGAATCTTAAACTGGCATCGGGTTTCGCACCCGTGACCAAAATGCTTGAGGCCGGACTCAATGTGGGCATCGGCACAGATGGAGCCGCCTCGAACAACGATCTCGATATGTTCGAAGAAGTGCGCCTCGCCGCGTTCATTGCCAAAGCGGTGACGAATGATCCGACCTCCCTGCCCGCTTCCACCGCGCTGACAATGGCGACTCGTCTCGGAGCGCAGGCGCTTCATATCGGACATTTGACCGGCTCGCTGACTCCGGGCCGCCGCGCCGACCTAATCTTAGTTGACCTCTCGCCCCTCCATAATTCACCGTCTTTCAGACGCATACACGACACTGCCTACGCTCAAATCGTGTACGCCAGCAAATCCACGGATGTGAGCGATGTAATGGTCAATGGCAAATGGCTGATGAGAAATCACAAGCTTCTGACCATGCATGAGGAGGAACTGATCGCGCAGGCCGCTGATATTGCCAAGAAAATCGATTCGTTCCTGATCGAACGCGAGCAATCGGTATTATCGAAACTGATTGCGCTGGGCGGCTCGATGGAAGAGGAATCATTCGAGGCGCAGGTCAAGGTCAAGATACCGGACAACCAGCCCATCGTCGAAGCTTTGAAGCGGGACGAAATCGAAATCGTACGTTATCGTCATTATAAGGAACACGATGCCTATTTCACGTTCGACGATCCGGCCCAAGGACGATTGCGTTATCGCGAAGACGACTTTCTCAACGAACAGGGCAATGTTACAATGACGCGCGCGCGCCTGACGCTGTTGGGTCAAAAACGCGAAGGCGAGCTGGCGCACAATGTATTATTATCGCGCAGCCGCTTCCTGGCGCCCGCCACGCAAAGCCTGCGCTTTTATCGCGAATACTTCCAACCGAAAGAAGAGACCTCCATCACGAAGGACCGCGAGCGCTGGCTGATCAAATTCAAGGATACAGAGTTTTTCGTCAACGTGGATGAGATGCTTGAACCCGCCATCGGACATTTCATCGAAATCAAATCGCGCACCTGGAGCCGCACGGATGCCGAGCACAAAGCCGTCCTCACGAATGAATTGCTGGCCGCGCTTGGGATTTCAAAAGCGGAGATGGTCACGGAAGATTATGTCGAGGTTGTGAAATCAAAATGAAACGCTTTACAAATAATGTATTGAGCGCCGTCGCCGGGACCATTGCTTTCCTGTGCGCGATTTTCTTTGTTATAACGGCGCTGGCCGCGTTACTTCTTTTCAATATGGAACGGCGCGCATTCAATCCAAATACATATAAAGATGCCCTCGCTAATCAAAACTTCTATCAGAGCCTCCCGTCCATGCTGGGCCAGGTATTGGCAAACGATACAAGCGCAAACAGCGTGCCCTTTGCCCGGCAGCTTACCAGCGAAAATTGGACAACGATCATTCAAACGTTATTGCCGCCCGAACAATTGCGAGGCATGACCGATGAAGCCATTACGCAAATCTTTGCCTATCTCAATAATGAAACCAGCAATCCACAGATTTCGCTTCTGCCGCTCAAGCAAAGACTTGCCGGCCCCGCAGGCATGGAGGCGGTCATAGACTTTATCCATGCCCAGCCCAATTGCACCGCGGAACAACTGGCTCAAATGGCTGCTTTGTCCGGGCAGGTTCTCTGCAATCCGCCGCAGGATGCGCTCAATCTCGCGAGACCGATCATTCAGACCCAGCTGGATTCCATTGCGGCGAATATTCCCAATCAAATATCGTTCATAGATGCATTCGCACCGCAGAAATCAATCAACATCCGAGTCGTTCGACTGGTTATGCAGTTCAGTCCCCTGATTCCGCTGGCGTTTTTATTTGGCGTAACGATCTTCGGGGTAAGAACCTTCAAAGGCTGGATGGCATGGTGGGGCTGGCCGCTCCTCATTGCAGGTGTGATCGGCGCGCTTTCCGGATTCAGTGGCGCGCCATTGTTCCGTCCGGCTCTTGAAAATTACATCTTGGGACGCGCACCATTGACCATACCGCCGGAGTTTTCAAGCGCAGTACGGTCTGTGATGGACACTGTACTTCGGGAAATATTCCAACCCGCAGGCTGGCAGGCATTGATGCTCGCCGGGGTCGGCTTATTGATGCTCATCATCGTTTTGATCATTTCACAAGTGGGGAAAAATCGTCGCGTCAAACGATCAGAGGCTGAGACGCAGATTGCGCGCTAACGCCCTATGGACATAAATTTTGCAATTGTTCCTGAAAGTTTTGCGCAAAGTTATGATAACCGGAATTATCACAGCGCGCGCTGAAATAATAATAAGACGATGCCGCGGGAAAAGCCACCGCGCGCAATGCGTTCAAGCCGGGATTCGAAATCGGCGTCGGCGGCAGGCCGTCGGCAATATAAGTATTGTACGGTGAATTGATTTTTAAATCATCCAAGCTCAATGGATTCGTCCACCAGGTTTGTTGAGTTGCACTGTAGCCCAACGAATATTGTACGGTCGGATCAGCATCCAATCTCATATTGATTTTCAAACGATTAAGATACACCGACGCGATCATCGGAGCTTCGTCGTCATGCACCGCTTCGCGCTGGACAATCGAGGCGAGCGTCACCGCTTGATAGATGCTCAAACCCTGACGGCTGAATCCGTCGGTGAGATCGCTTGTCAGATGCGAATCAAAATTTCGAACGAGCACTTCGATCAATTCATCCGCGCTGGTGATGCGCGGCAGGATGTAAGAATCCGGATATAAGAATCCTTCTGTTGAATCCTCGCCCGCTAAAAAGTCAAAACCCGGCCGCGGCTTTTTCGCGGCGGCGAGAAACGCATCCGGCGTGATGTTCAAACCCGAAGTTGGGAGCGAAGCGGCGATCTCTTCAATACGCCAGCCGGGCAAGATAACGAACGTCACGGGGCCAGGAATGCCACTTTGTAATTTATTCGCGATGTCTATAATAGACAACGCCGCGCTCAGATCGTAGTTGCCCGCCTTAATGGAAGTATCGAGACCGGTGTAAATGAGATAATCACGAAACATGCCCGCATCGCTGATGAAGCCGCTTTGTTGAAGACGTTCCGCGATGGACTCCACCGACTCGCCTTGTTGAATGGCGAAGGATTGTTGAGGCGCGTTCGAATCAAGCGGCTTGATTAACATCCCATCGTCCCAGGTAAGTTTTGCAGAGTACTGAATGACTTGAGAAAACGAAAGCCGGTCGGAAGGCGGGCCATATGTTTGTGCGACCGTTGATGGAAAAACAAAAACAATAAGAACGATGCAAAGAAGAATGAAACCAATGACAATGTATGGAATGAGACGGCGCATAATGAGATTTATGTTTTGCGATTTTCAAATTTGGAATCGAGATACGACTGCAAGATCACCGTCGCCGCCAATTCATCGAGATGGCCGGCGCGCTTTTTCCGCGAGACTCCCATTTCGATGCGCGCCGCGCGCGCGGATTGAGTGCTGAAAGATTCGTCCCACATCACGATGGAAATTTGCGTTTGGGTTTTGAGCGCCTCGGCAAAGCGCACCGCGCGCCGGCCCGCCAGATTCGGTTCGCCCTCTTCGTCAAACGATTGACCGATGACGATCAACTCCACCTGATATTGCGAAGCGGTCTCGGCAACTTGCGCGGCATCAATCACGCGCGAAACATGCTCAATCACCTTCAACGGGTTTGCGATGGCGCCCGTTGAATCAGAAATGGCAAGACCGATTCTTTTTTCACCGTGATCCACAGCAAGAATTCGCATTTACGCTCCCAAAAATATCCACGAAGGTCACGAATAAGCATGAATTTACTTAATCTTTTTTCATGTACTTCGTTGTTCTTCGTCGACGATTCACAATCATTGCACTTCAATCCTGAACGGTATCAACGGCATCCACGGCCACCACGATGGGCTCATGTCAATCGTGGGCGGCGCCGCCAGCGGAAGGTTGGATTGTAAAACTTGTTTTGCATAGATCGGCGAAAGTCCGAGCGCCGAAAATATAACTTGCGATGATTGGATCTGCCTGGTTATGACGCGCTCCGCCTGCAGATTGAAATGCGTCGAACCAGATTGATCCGCCGCAAAAACATTCGTCGAGTTGAATTGCATCGTATCCGGATTGGAAACAAAGCCCTCAGGCATCGACGCGTCCAACACGGTTTGGGCCAGCTGTGTCAAATCGTCGGCGGTCACATATTGCGCGCTGTATTGAACGCTCATGGTTAACTTCAACATGTCTCCCGGCTGTCCGGCAGGCGGATCATAGGTTTCCTGCGATGGCGCATCGGCTTTCAATGTATTCGGCAAAAGCAAATCATGCGCGCCAATCGAAGCGGCAACCTCCTGCCTGGCTTGTTGATCCAACGCGGCCGTCACCATATCATGCAAATGCTGGCGGTCCGCATCCGCGGCTTCNNGTCAGATCCGTGCCGCCCGCCGTAGGATCGGGATTGGTGACCGAAGCCGAAAGCGCAAGACTTCCATCGATGGCCTGGATCGCATTCGCCGCGACATTTCCGGACGAACCGGCCTCTAGCGCGATTATCGGCACTTCAACAAATTTTTTTGAACCGCCGGGTAAATGCGTGATATTCACCGTTTGAAATTTAATGGACGGAGAATCAGTAGTATAAATCACCGTCCCGGCAGGAATCGTCAAATCGATTTGCGTCAGATTCGTAAAACGCGCAATGCCTTCCGACTTATCGTTTGGCACCGCGCCTTGCGACGTAATCGCCATCGTCTGCGTGACCGCGACGAGAGCGCTTGTTTGACGCGCAGGCACACTGCCTGAAATAAAAACAGATGCGGTATCTGGATTTGCGGAGACTGGGATCATAATGGACTGCTGTTGAGAGATGGGAGTTAATTTAATCGCCGCGCGCGGGATGAATAAAGCGGTCACCGTTAAAACGGCTATTACTCCCACCGCGAAGAATCCCACCCGCGCGATTGGTTTGGATCTCCACTTCGCTTCTTCGGCTTTACTCTGCTCTTTCATTGCGATCATCGCGCGCAAATTAGGTTTGGACTTCNNTCTTAAAGACTTCGGAAGTCTTTTCGCGGGCCAGGCCTCGCGTTGAGCCGCGGCCGTTGACTCGAAGACCGGAATGCCGAATCCTTGCGCGTTGCGCTTGACGTTTGAAATGCGAGTCACGAGTCCCAGTTCCGCCCCGAGGGCGCGCGCGTGACTCTGGAGTACGCGCAAGTCCACCGGTCGGAGCGTGACGCGTTCGAACTTCGGCCAGACCAGCAAAATGCGCGGCGCCTTGGCCCACGACATGCGGTCCCGCACGGAAATCAAATCGTCATGCGACTCAAGCGTGATGATCTGCGCTTTCATTAATTTACAATTATACAGTATGCTTGACATGCCTTTGCTTTACCAGTATAAGGGGAAGCGATAAAAAATTGGGCTGGCCGACTCCTCACCACAGAGATCACAAGGCACACAGAGAAAAAGGAAAGAAAAACTCTGTGTTCTCGGTGCGCTCTGCCTGCACTGAGTCGCAGGCACACGTGTGGTGAATGATTTAGAGGCCTGCGAAACCATTTAAGGAAAGCTATGAAACGAATTGTGCGCGTCATTCTTGGATTCATGTTGACGATCATCTTAGTGAGCTGTACACTGTCTTCGAACATTCCGTCCGTTCTGCCCGAAATAACCACCTCTACGCCCAGCGCCACCCCCGCCATTCTTTCATCCCCTACTCCGTCTCCAACCTACACGCCCATTCCCAGCGTCCGAATCGAAAACGCCGATAAAGCGTTATTCGAAGGAGACATTGAAAATGCCATGGCAGATTATCGCGCGGCTTATGGAGACTCAAGCGATCCAACGATCAAGGCGGCGGCCTTATGGGGATTGGCGCGCGCGCAGTATACCGATGATCGCAGCGCCGATGTGCTGGCTACGCTTCAACAGTTGAATTCGCGTTATCCAAATTCACCGTATGCGATGGGTCCCTCTTATTTTTTGCAAGGCCAGACGTATTCTCAGATGAAAGATNNTCGCAGGCTTATCAAGCCTACCTGACGATGCGTCCCGGCGTGATTGATTCTTATGTCCAGAATTTGCGCGGCGATGCGCTCTTTTCGGCCAACGAGTATTCCGACGCGCTTGCCGCCTATGAAGCCGCACAGTCCGCCCCGCATCTCGACGATGCGTTTGCCCTGCAAATTAAGATCGCACAAATACGCACGCAGATCGGAGATTACGCCACGGCCATTTCGATATACAACTCGATAATGTCGAGCACCAACAACGATTACACCAAATCGCAAATGGATTACCTGTTAGGAGAAGCAAATCTCACCTTGAATAAAACCGATGCGGCATACGGGTTTTTCCGCGACGCGATTGCAAATTATCCGGTCTCATCCTGGTCGTGGCTGTGCCTGAACGAACTGGTAAATGCAAAAATCACAGTGAACGATCTGGATCGCGGTTTGACTGATTATTATGCGGGCGCTTATCAAT
>PLNY01000248.1 GCA_003141915.1 Anaerolineae bacterium
TGCGGCCTATGCTCACATGCAGGACGTGCGCGCGCTTGCATCGGTTATCGGCGAAGAGGAATTGGGAGACGTTGATAAAAAATACCTGCAATTTGGGCGTGCCTTCGAGCGTGAGTTTGTCAATCAATCGCTTACGGAGAATCGCACCATTGAGCAAACGTTGAACATCGGCTGGAAACTGCTTTCCGCTCTGCCAAAGGAAGAATTGACCCGCGTCAGCTTGGACGAGATCAAGAAATATTACACGCGCAGCAGTCCTGCGGATCAGGGTGAAAATGCCGACCATTAATGTCGCGCCGACTCGCACGAATCTGATCCGTGTAAAAAAAGACCTGCGTTTTGCACGCGAGGGCTATGAAATCCTTGACCGTAAACGCGAAGTTCTGACCACGGAACTTGTCCGCGTGGCGCATGAAGCGGACGTGCTTCAAAAGGAAGTATGGAAGCTTTTGGAAACTGCATATGCCGCCCTGGATAAAGCGCGCTTGACGATGGGCAGTGACCATGTGGAGTGGGCGGCGCTCGCCGTGAGCAAGACCGTGGATGTACACCTCAAGTTGCGCGGCATTATGGGTGTGGCGATTCCCGTCATCGAGACTCAGGGCGACCTGCCCAAAATGTTATACAGTTTGAGCGGAACCACTGCTTCGTTGGACGAAGCCGCCTCTGCGTTCTGTGAAGTGGTCAGCAAGATTCCGCAGCTTTCCATGCTGGTGACTGCGGTCTGGCGCCTGGCCGGTGAACTTCGCAAGACACAACGCCGCGTGAATGCGCTTCAACATATCTTTATCCCTCAATATGAAGAGACCGTCGCATTTATTGTCAGCTCGCTCGAAGAGCGTGAACGGGAAGAGACGTTTCGGTTAAAATGGCTGAAGTCAAAGATGGAACGCACAAAAGCTGAATCGGCACCGGCATAATTCTGCGCGATGCGGCAATAACAGAGAGGGTTTTGGCGATAAAATCCCGGACCCTCTTTTATTTTTAAGATGAAAACGCTTCGAAGGATTTTTGAAGGACTTTCCGTCTCTCACTTTCCCGGGCAATTGCCTGATCTCGCAATCGAAGGCATCGCGATTGATAGCCGCGCAGTGAAAGCAGGGTATTTATTTGTCGCGATGAAGGGCGGATCATTCGACGGACATGATTTCATTGCAAAGGCGGTTGAAAACGGCGCGGTTGCGATTGTTGGTGAAAAGAATATCAGCGGGTTGAAAGTTCCTTATGTTCAGATTGAAAATACGCGTCAAGCCTTGACCTGGATCGCGGCTTCGTTTTACGATTTTCCCGCTCGCAAACTGACGGTGATCGGCGTCACGGGCACGGACGGCAAGACCACTACTTGCAATTTAATATATAAAATTTTATTGGCGGCGGGAATCAAAGCCGGTTTGATTTCAACGGTCAATGCGGTCATCGGCGATGAAGTTTTGGATACCGGTTTCCATGTCACCACGCCGGATGCCCACGATGTTCAACGTTATCTTGCCCGCATGGTTGAGGCTGGATTAACTCATGTTGTGTTGGAAACCACGTCGCATAGTTGGGCGCAATTCCGCGTGGATGCCTGCGAATTTGATATCGGCGTCATCACGAACATCACACATGAACATCTTGACCAGCACGGTTCATATGAGAACTATCGCGCTGCGAAAGGACGATTATTTACGTCGCTTGAAAAGACGTTATCCAAGCCGCAAGGTAATCCACGGCTGGCGGTGTTGAACCGCGATGACCGCTCGTTTGAATATCTTGATTCAATTACCAATGTTAGAAAAGTCAGTTATGGAATTGGACGAGGCGCGGAAATTCGAGCGGATGAAATTCAATACAGTCCATTTGGGATTCAATTCACGGCAGTCGGCAATGATCTGCGTACGGCGATAAAGAGCAAGTTGGTTGGGGCATATAATGTCTCGAATTGTCTCGCGGCATTGACGGCAATTATCGTTGGGCTTGGCATCAAGCCAGAGATCGCGGCAAAAGGAATTGAATCGCTTCGAGGTGTGCCGGGCCGTATGGAGCGGATTGATCTAGGTCAAAACTTTACAGCGATTGTTGATTTTGCTCACACGCCGAATGCGTTGAAGGTTACTCTGGAAGCGGCGAGGGAAATGCTTTCTTCTTTAACCGCGAAGAACGTAAAGAACGCGAAGGAAAAAATGAGCCTTGGCGATCTTCGCGAGCTTAGTGGTTTAGAAAATCAAAATGAAAAACCGCGTGTGATTGCCGTGTTCGGCTCGGCGGGATTACGCGATAAAGAGAAACGCCGCATGATGGCGGAGACGTCCATTGAGCTGGCTGATCTAACGGTGCTGACCGCCGAAGACCCGCGCACGGAATCGTTGGAGGGAATTCTCGAGGAAATGGCGGCCGGTGCGAGGTCGAAGGGCGGACGCGAAGGTGAGACATTTTGGCGCGTCGCAGATCGCGGTGAAGCGATCAAGTTTGCGTTGAGTCTGGCGCGTCCCGGCGATATCGTGCTTGCATGCGGAAAAGGTCACGAGCAATCCATGTGCTTCGGTGCGGTCGAATATCCGTGGGATGACCGCGTTGCGATGCGCGCCGCATTGAGTCAATTGCTCGGCATCGAAGGTCCGAAGATGCCTTATCTGCCGACGCAGGATAAAACCGAAGAGGAGTGGTTGAAATGATGGAAGTGAAACCGTTCACGCTGACCGGCAAAGTGGTTCGGCTCGAACCGTTGAGCGAAGCGCATGTGCCTGGCTTGACCGCGGTCGGAATGAACGATGAGATCTGGCGATACATGCCTTATGGCGTGATGAAGAATGAAGAGGATATTCGGCGGTGGGCGCAGAACTTATTAGCGCAAATCCCAAGCGGTTCGGTAATGCCGTTTGCCGTGATCCATTTGGCGTCGGGACGCGTGGCAGGTGCGACGCGTTACATGGATATTCATCCCAAGGATTACGCTTTGGAAATCGGCGGGACGTGGTACGGAGTCGAATTCCAGCGCACCGGGGTGAACACCGAAACCAAGTATTTGTTATTGCGCCATGTCTTTGAAGACTTGAAATGTATCCGTGTTCAAATCAAAACCGATTTACGGAATGAACGTTCGCAAAAGGCCATCGAGCGGATCGGCGCGGTGCGCGAAGGCGTCTTGCGCAATAGTATGATTATGCCCGATGGCTATTATCGCAGTTCAGTGTATTACAGTATTTTGGATAACGAATGGCCCGCGGTGAAAGCGCGATTGAAAGGGATGCTGAACGGCTTTAAATCGAAGGAATGAGGGCAAGCAATGAGATTTCTATCACTCAGTCGCTTGCGACGGCTAATGCCCGTTCCGCCTCTTTGGGCAGTTCGATTGCCACAAACATAGACGCTGGAGAGAGGTAACCATCATTCGGATTTGTCTTCGTCAATGATACGAAGCATATAATGTGCGTCTGCGTCGCACGGGAGACAATATAGATGCGGTGGACATTGCCTGGTTGATTCGCTTTCGGGAAAGATGCTTCGACATCATGTGGATGAAAGCGTTTTGCAAAGAGCAGTGAAAGTAAGATCGCCTGCAACTGATCACCTCCTTGCGCGAGAACTAGCGCTGGTAATCCACCATTCGCGGAAATACGTTTGCATCTTTTGCGATCTGTACGATATGTCCAATGGGATTCAATCCGATGATCCAGCGGTTGCCTTGCCATCCTGCCGCGATCACCATACCCACCACTTTTCCCGTGCATTGACTGACGACTGGCGAGCCACTCATTCCGCTGGGTGTCAATAAATTTTTCAGATCCATTTCTATGAAAACAGCTGTGGGATCAACCGACAGAACGGTTCCTGTCCAAGAGAATGCTCCTCCGTGTCGATCCCCTAAGCCGCTGAATAAAACGACGCGTTCACCTGGTTGCGGCTGGCCGCGCGGATCAGCGCTTAACGCGTAAGCCTCATTCACCATTTTTGTTTTTAGCAATATATAGTCAATGGCCAGATCGTTATTGGATTCAGGAGCGCCGGGGTAACCAAAATATGCATCCGCCTCAGCTAATGGAAATGCTTGACCATTAATTCCCAAGCCGATGCGCGTCAACCGACGATGCGGATTGTTTTGAAAAAGGCTATGGGCTGTCGTTACGCCGACGGTTTCTTGTGAATTCAATCCGAGTAGAAAACCACTGGCGCTGATTGGTGTGTATGCCGCATTCGGTTCTTGAGCCCACTCTTGCAAGCCAACCACTCCAGTTGGCAAGCTGCCGCACGGAACGGTAATTTTTGGCGGTGGCGGTGTGGCAATCGATGTGTTAAAGAGAACTGACAAACTCAGCAGAACCAAAGATGGGAAGAAATAGATGATAATTTCTCCAAGCAGTATGAAGGACAAGAAAATAATGACCGCCCGCACAATAAATCGTCTGCGCATATTGGTTCAATCGATCGTCATATAACACTAATCAAACTTGTTGTCTGGGTTCGCCATATTTCGTTAGGATTTCCAAATTAATTTTGGTGGTTATGCGGCAAAAGATTAATTCCTGCAGAGTATACACCCCTTGCCATAGACCGCGCCCACGCCCGCCAACATGCGCTCGCTCAGGTCGCGCAGACTCGCTTCCTCGGCCAGGAAGCTGTTATAAGCCTCGTCCACCTGCGAGAGCAGGGGGTTGTAGGTATCGAGGGCTTGGCGCATAGAGGTGATCCTGGCATCGTAATCGCTGATGCCGAGGGCCCGTGTCGAGGTTCAGCTTCGGGTCGATGGAGCTGAGGGCGGCCAGCCGTGTCTGCGCGTTCTCAAGGATATTGGACGTTTTCTTTGTTCTTGCCATTTTGCATTCTCCTTTTTCATTGTTTTTTGGCGCCCGAGGACGCCGTTTTATATAAACTGGAACTGCTTAGCTTATAACGTGAACCAGTTAGCGACTAACGTGTACTACTTAGCAGCTAACGTGAACTCATTAGCGACTAACGCGTACTACTTATACTTCACACGGTCACAAATTGCGTTTTTTCAAAGAGCTGCGAAGTGACTGCGACTTTCAGTCGAAAGCGCAAAGTTAGAAAAGAATCAAGATCGGATTGGTGAGTTGTCATAGTTTCGTCCAAGCATTTTGAAATAGCAGCTTTGAAGGCTGGGAATTTTTCGTAGTAGTGGGCATGGAGGCATTTCTTCTTCACCTTGATTCGCATGGACACTTCCATCCAATTCAA
>PLNY01000130.1 GCA_003141915.1 Anaerolineae bacterium
ATCACCAAAAACGGCAGGCGGCGCTCACCCGAAGAAATTTTATCGGATTTGAAAAATATTCCGAACGGCGTGATCGGTTGGGGGTATCTGGAAGCAACAAAAGAAAGCGCATCCTTCCTAGCTTCGAGCGGACGCGTCAACTATTTTATTTATCGCGACCCGCGCGATATGCTCATCTCGCAAGTGTTCTTTGCAACAGATATGTACGAGGAACATGGGATGCACGAGTACTACAAGTCATTGCCGGATTTTTCTGCGAGACTCAAAGTTGCGATCACCGGCATTGACCGGGACGCCTTGCACATGGTCAGCGTGAGGCAACGTTATGAAGGTGTGTTCCAATGGCTGGAACAGAAAAATGTGATGTGCATCCGCTTTGAAGAGCTGATCAACAATCGTGATGTGACGCTGAATGCTATGCTCGATGAAGTCGAAAAGACTGGTTATAAAATTCCAACGCCGCGCGAAGAGGCGATGAAGATTTTGGTTGATGCGATCCAGCCGAAGAAGAGTCATACTTTCCGTTCGGGGAAAACGGGCGGCTGGCGCGAACACTTCACGGATGAGCATAAAAAGTTATTCAAAGAAGTGGCGGGAGATCTGTTGGTGAAGCTAGGTTATGAAAAGACCAACGATTGGTGATGTTCAGGATATTTGAAAAACTGACCGGCAACGA
Source organism: Anaerolineae bacterium (assembly GCA_003141915.1). Classification (GTDB taxonomy): domain Bacteria; phylum Chloroflexota; class Anaerolineae; order Anaerolineales; family Villigracilaceae; genus Fen-1038. The sequence continues at coordinate 677 of PLNY01000130.1, forward strand.
TAACCGTCGCATGTCATCGTATAATGGGAAAATTCATAGTTGGTTCCATTTAGGAGTTAAGAATGACTGTGTATGGAACTCACAATGCTATTCAAGATGAGCGAAACGAAAAGATATTGATCTACGTTAACGGTGAACTCTTTCCGCGCAACGAAGCCAAAATATCTGTTTTCGATAGCGGCTATCTAGTGGGCGATGGAATTTGGGAAGCAGTCCGTTTACATGAAGATGTGTTAGTCTTTCTCGATGAACATTTGAATCGCCTCTGGCAGGCGGCAGCCACTGTGGGCATGGATATGAAGATGACTCGCCAGGAGTTAACCGATAAGATCTGGCGCACGCTCAAGGCCAACGATATGCATGATGGTGTGCATGTCCGCTTTATGGTCACGCGCGGAACGAAAAAGACTCCGTCGCAGGATCCGCGTCTGGTGTTAACCGGCCCAAATCTTGTTATTATCCCCGAATATAAACTTGCCAGCCCAGAGTCTCACGACCGTGGCGTAACCCTCTTCACCAGCACCATCCGGCGCGGCTCGCCGGATTACCTCGACCCACGCTTGAATTGTCATAGCAAACTGCATGAAGTGATGGCGTTGGTGCAGGCGCTTGAAGCGGGTGCGGATGAAGCGCTGATGCTCGATATTCACGGCTTTGTTTCTACGTGCAACGCAACAAATTTCTTCATGGTCAAGAATGGCGAAGTGTGGACTTCAACGGGTCAATATTGCATGAACGGAATCACGCGCGGCAAAGTCATCAAGGTTTCCAATGAAAATGGCATTCCTTGTTATCAAAAGAATTTTTCGCTCTTCGATGTCTATGGCGCGGACGAGGCATTTGTCACCGGCACATTCGGCGGGCTGACTCCGGTTGTCAAAGTGGATGGTCGCGTCATTAGCAATGGCAAGCTTGGGGCGATGACGGAAAAACTCACGGCGTTATATCAGGCCGAAATTCAGCGGGCCGTTCAAAAGGCGAAAGAGACGTAGCGTGTTCGACATCAAACGAATTTGTCTGTGGAGCGGCCCGCGCAATGTGTCCACCGCGTTGATGTATTCCTTTGCGCAGCGCAGCGATTGCAGGGTCATCGATGAGCCGTTGTACGCACACTATCTTTCGAAGACGCCTGCGCGGGAGTATCACCCCGATGCGGAGGAAGTGATCGCAACCATGGAGAATGATGGCGAGAAAGTCGTGCGCGATTTGATCCTCGGCGACTTCGACAAGCCGGTGGTTTTCTTCAAACACATGACGCATCATTTGGTGAACCTTGATCTGGGTTTCCTTTCCAGGACAGTGAACGTGTTGCTGACGCGTGATCCGGTGGACATGCTGCCGAGTTATGCCGCGCAAGTGGAAAAACCGACTTTGCTGGATGTTGGATATCAACAGCATATCGAGTTGTTGAAGTATTTGCAGTCCATCGGGCAAAACCCGCCCGTGTTGGACTCGAAACAAATTTTACTCAACCCGAAAAAAGTTTTGAGTGAATTATGCCAGAGGATCGATATTCCGTTTGAAGAGGTGATGCTGAGATGGAAAGCAGGCGCCCGCCCGGAAGATGGCTCCTGGGCGAAGCATTGGTATAAATCAGTGCATGAATCCACCGGGTTTGGAAAATATATTCCAAAGACTGAGCCTTTTCCCGAATCGTTAAAACCATTGCTGGAAGAATGCAAGCCTTACTATGAGCAGTTGAGTGCGATGGCGATCAAAGCATAGATCAAGTGTGATATCAACAGGCGGCTGGCGCAAACATCTTACCTATGAATAAAAAAACTAATCAAAGACGTCGCCGGAGATTTGAATGAAAAAAGCTGTCCCGATTCTCTCAATACTCCTAGTCTTCTGTGTTTCTTGCACGACTGCGCTAACTCCCACAATCTCGCCAAAGCCAACGCAAACCCTTGTTTCAAATACAGCAGTTCCTACTGTAACATCAACTCCTTCGAAAGAATGGGATTATAGAATAGTTTATCAGGAGGATGACTTTGCGATTAGGGAGGCGTTGATAAGCGAAGGTCAAGTCAATTGGGATGCTTTTGTGATGCCGCCTTCTCGAATCAAGGAGTTTGCCAAGAATTTCGGAGACCAACGTAGGGAAGGTGATTGGCTGTACAGTTGTTACAAACAGTTTCCAAATATAGGTTGGTGTATCCAAATCTTTGAGATAACAGAATCAAGTGGAGCAATAGATCAATATAAGTTGCAATGTGATTTTTTGATTGGGGCAGGTGATTGCCAGTTGTTGAAAAACGATCATTTGATTTGGAATGGACACATGAATGGCGGGATTGATGATCCCGTTGATTCAATAGAGCAAGTGGGAGATGAAATTGCCATAAGCTATGCTGATTCAGACTATGATGGACAATCTATGTCTTGGTCAAAACAGATTGTTCTTTTGACAAAGAACTATACAGTTGTTGTAATTAATGATGCATTCGCTGCAAATGAAGTATCTGGAAAATTAATCTATTTTTCCACTACAGGCGGAAAGGTTACTTTGGTATTTAACGGCAAAGACGTCGGCGAGAAATACGAAAAGGTATTTAACCAGCTTTGTTGTTGGGATGGCCCTCCCATTCAAATTAAGGGTAATGGGGAAGCAGTTGATTTCTTTGCCCAAAAAGGGAATGACTGGTATCATGTTCAGGCTGGAAGTACAGAGTATCTGTCTTTGCTAAAGTAATTTTGGATTCTCGAGTGTTAAAAGATTTTTTTATCCAACGCGTCAAACGTGGACTTGTCCGCAGACTGAATAATTTTAAAATTGCTTCCATGGCGCGGCAGGTGGCAAGGCACGAGCCGCAGCCGTCCGGCGCGCCGATTGCCTTCTTCAAAGCATCCACCGGCATTGACGACCTCTCGTGGAACAGTGGATTTCATCTGCTGGCATCGTGGGGATTCCGCTTGCAAGGAATCCCTGTTGTTTATTTCGCATGTAATGCGGGCATGAGCAAATGCGTGCTGGGGACGAACCGCGAGAATGTTCATAAAGCGCCGCCATGCGAATCGTGTGTCTATCAATCGAAGACTTTATATACAGGTTTGCGTAGTAACGACTTTAGTCGTTATGGCGAAAGCGCGACTAAAGTCGTTACTACATCTGTTCATTGGTTTGACTTTCAGAGCGACGCGCAATTGGCAACCGCTATCGTGAATCTCCCTTTGCGTGATTTGACAACTTTCGAGTGGCAAAATATTCCGCTTGGAGTGTTGTGTCTGCCTGCGCTGAGATGGATCCTGAGAGTACACAATTTGAGTGATGATGAATCGACGCGCTATCTGTATCGCGAATATATTTTATCGGCGTGGAATGTGGCACAGAAGTTTTCCAAGTTTCTCGATCAAACCAAGCCGCGCGCTGTGATCGTGTTCAACGGACAATTCTTCCCCGAAGCAACCGCGCGTTACGTGGCGCAACAACGCGGCATCCGCGTGATCACACATGAAGTGGGACTGCAGCCTGCGTCGGCGTTCTTCACCGATGGCGCAGCGACCGCGTATCCAATCCATATTCCCGATGAATTTGAATTGAACGAGGAGCAAAATGCAAAACTGGATGCGTATCTTGCCAAGCGTTTTCAGGGCGACTTCACGATGGCGGGCATCAAGTTTTGGGCGGACATGAAAGGGCTGGACGAAACTTTTTTGAACAAGACGGCGCGCTTCAAGCAGGTCGTGCCGGTGTTTACCAATGTCATCTTTGATACAAGCCAGCCGCATGCCAACACGGTTTTCAGCGATATGTTCGCGTGGCTGGATGTCGTTTTGGAAATCATCAAGGGGCATCCTGAAACGTTGTTCGTGATCCGTGCGCATCCCGATGAGACGCGCACGCGCAAGGAAAGCCGCGAGACCGTACAGGGTTGGGTCGAAGCGAACGGCATGGATAAATTGGAGAACGTCGTGTTCGTTGCGCCGAAGGAAACGTTGAGTTCGTATGAGTTAATCCAACGCTCAAAGTTCGTGATGGTCTATAACTCGACCATTGGGCTGGAGGCTTCGCTGATGGGCAAGCCCGTGCTATGCGCAGGCAGGGCGCGCTTCACACAATATCCAACCGTGTTCTTCCCGCAGACAGTGGCTGAGCAACGAAGCAAGATGGAAGAATTTCTTGCGGCTGAAACGATTGACGTGCCGCTTGAGTTCAAACGCAATGCGCGCCGATTTTTGTATTACCAGTTGTTCAGAACATCATTGCCGTTTGGAGATTTTCTTGAGCCGTCCGTCCGCACTACGCAGACGAGGTTGAAGTCGTTTGAATTGGATGAGTTGGCGCAGTCGGAGGCGATGAAAGTGATTACAGAGGGAGTGCTAAGAGGCGGAGATTTTTTGTTGAAAGAATAAATTCACTCTCCCTCGAAATCAAAAATGTGTTTTTGGATTTGAGCGAATCAATTTCCTTTTCGGAAGCCGTGCGAAAGTCCGCCAAACAGGATAAGCGCGATCGCAAAGATTAATCCACTGATCACTGGAGTGATGAGGCGCATAATCAGCAGAATAGCCAGGATGATGCACGTTGCCAAAAACAGACTCAAAGCAAGTTTACGATCCATGGGCTATTTTCCTATCACTGTTTTCTTTTTTGGCATGGCAGAGATCAGCGCGCGCAATGCCTTGTTCACTTGTTCTGACGAAGTAAACACCTTTGCAATATCTGGTTCGATCAGAACGATCAAGGGTTCGTCTTTCAAGCGCGCGGCAAACCGATTCGGCTTTGCCGCGCGATAATCAAAACGATACTCAGGAGCTATCTCTTGAACTTTACGGGATTTGGTTGCGGGCGTTTTCTTCATGCTTTATGGAGAAAGTACAGCCCCAATCTTCCCCGAAATCAACGACGCTTTTGTACGACCTCACCTCCACCGCTATTTCTGACTTTTCAATTGCGTAATAAATTCTCGTGCGGTGATAATGGGAACTTCTCTGAAAGATTTTAATTCCAATAAATGTCTATCACCGCTGACGATGAGATTTGCTTTTCCTGCCACTGCCGCTTCGAGAAACTTATTATCCGTTGGGTCAGCAATAATGACGCTTATCTCTTCTTGTGTAGTGACAAACTCAGCAGTTTGTAAAAGATAATCGGTGGTTGTAATGATTTCGTTTTCGGGAATTTTGAATTTGGGGCGATTAATAACGTCAAGATATTCACGCGCGATAGCGTCAGTGATAATCAGCGTGAACTTTCCTGCTTTCCATTCATCAACGATCACGCCCAGCCTTCCGCCAAGAACAGCCGAAATGAAAATATTTGTGTCGAGAACAATGCGCATTATTTGCCTTCGCGTACTGCGCGGACTTCGGCGTCAATGTCTTCTTGTGTAATGTTCATTTCCTTAGCGCGGGCGCGAATGGATTTCAGAGATTTATCAAATCGCTCTTCGAGTTCCTTTTGATCGCTTGGAATACTTAACTTTAAATAGCGAATAAAAGCCAGTACATCGGCGCGGCGTGTTTCTGGTAAAGTGGAAATTTCGCGCATAATGGTTTGTTCCAAATTGGTCATGGCTGCCTCTTGCGATAATTATACTCCCCGAAATCAACAAGCAAGCGGTGCAAGTGTGCAAGTGTGGTTTAATATCCCTATGACTTTGAAATCAACTTTGCGCTCTGCACTCTATGACACCGAAAAACTTGTTCAGCGCGTTCGTTTCGCGTCCATGCCCGCGCCCGAAAGCGGCTGGCCCACTCTGCTCAGCATTTCCTTTCCCAAAAGCGGCACGCATCTGCTCGACCAAATCCTGCTCGGCTTCTCGAAGGTCGCGCCGTTTTCGCTCCGACTACATTCGTTCTATGCTGAATACGAAGGCGAAAGTGGAATCAAGCGCGCGCCCGAACAAGCAATTGATTGGCTGGATTCTCTTCGCGCCAAGGGCGGACGCGACATTGCCTCGGCGCATCTCTTCTCTCGACCCGAAGCGGTCGACCGTTTAATCAAGCCTCGCTTCGTTCCATACTTTCTCTTCCGCGATCCGCGTGACGTCGTGGTCTCGCATGTTTTCTATGTGACCGACATGGAAGCGCGTCACGTCCATCACGATTATTATGCCTCACTTCCCGATTTTGACTCGCGACTCAAGGTCAGCATTCTCGGACGCCTCGAACTTGATATTGAATTCCCAAACATCGCGGAACGCTTCGCACCATATCTTGGCTGGCTCGATCATCCCGAGGTGATGAAGATTCATTTTGAAGATTTGGTCAATGATCGTGCCGCGACATTGAATCGAATCATCGACCATTTCCTCGCCCGCGTTCCGCTGACGACTCCTCGCAAAACGATTCTCGATTCGCTTGAGTCGTCCATCAACCCAAGCAAATCTCCGACCTTCCGTTCAGGCAAAACCGGCGAATGGAAAAAACGTTTCACGTCTGAACATAAAAAGATTTTCAAGGATGTGGCAGGTGATTTGTTGATACGATTAGGGTATGAGAAAGATAATAACTGGTAATGTCATTGCGAACGATGGTCGAGTAAGCAGTGTTCTTCTGTTGTATCGAGACCGAGTGTGGCAATCTCCGCTCACATACAAACACGAGATTGCCACGTCGGCTTTCAGCCTCCTCGCAATGACATGAAACAATATGAACTGTTCCATCGTCATCCGTGCCTATAACGAAGAAAAACATATCAGTCGTTTGTTGGAGGGGATTCAGCATCAAACGATCAAGGATGTGGAAATCATCCTGGTTGATTCCGGTTCGACGGATTCAACCATCTCAATTGCTGAATCGTTCGGGGTGCGGATCGTGAGAATTCCGTCAGACGAGTTTACGTTTGGACGGTCACTCAACTTCGGGGTCCGTGAAGCGAGGCGTGAATTCGTTGTCATCGCCAGCGCGCATGTTTATCCGGTTTATCCCGATTGGCTGGCGACTCTTCTGAATCCGTTTGAAGATGAACGCGTCGCGTTGACGTATGGCAAACAGCGCGGAGCGGAGTCTGCAAAATTTTCGGAGGGACAAATTTTTCATCAGTGGTATCCCGATGCGAGTGATCTGAATCAAGCGACCGCATTTTGTAACAACGCCAATGCCGCGATCAGAAAAAGTTTGTGGAAGGTAAATCCATACGATGAAACGCTGACGGGGCTGGAGGATTTGGCGTGGGCGAAGTGGGCGAAGGAGCAGGGACACGCGGTCGCGTATATGGCGGAGGCGGAGATCGTGCACGTGCATCATGAGACGCCGCGCGGCGTGTTCAATCGTTATCGCCGCGAAGCGATGGCGTTCAAACGCATCCATCCCGAAGCGCATTTTAATTTGTATGATTTCGTGCGCTTGACTGCGACGAATATTTTCAGCGACTTATATCACGCGGCGCGCGAAGGCGTGTTGTGGAAAAACATCGCGTCGATATTTTGGTTCCGCTCCATGCAGTTTCATGGGACGCGCGTCGGCTACCGCGAGTCGAGTCTGCTGACGCCGCAACTGCGCGAGACATTTTATTATGCCCGTGAACGCAAGCCAAAAGATTCGTCGAAGAGAGATGTCGAGCCGATTCGGTATAATCAAGAATAGGAAGTTGGATAATATGCGAACTGATCCGCGTTTTCAAAAATGGTGTCGTTGGCTCAAAGTTATAACTGATGATATTCAAACATTATACTTACTGATTTTTGTAATAAGAA